>JAIRVW010000418.1 GCA_031253705.1 Brucellaceae bacterium | reverse complement strand
CGCGCGGCATTGTAATAATGATAAGCGCCATGCCGACATAAATGATGAGACGTGCGCCTTCCGGCCAGATTGTAGCCATCAGGCTCTGCAAAATGCCGACAAGCAGGCCCGCAATCAGCGCCCCCGTATAGCTGCCCATGCCGCCGATCACGACAACCACAAAGGCAATACCAAGCGCATCAATGCCCATGAAAGGCTCAACACCGCGGATCGGTGCGACCAGAGCACCGGCAAGACCGGCAAGACCCGCACCAAGAGCAAAAATCGCCGTATTAATGCGCAGCGTATTATAACCGAGCAGTGCCATATTCTCGGAAGATTCCGATCCGGCACGCACGATTGCGCCGAGCCTTGTGCCCTCCAGCAACCACCACAGCAATGCTGCAAGAATGGCAGTGAAAATGATCACAAAAATACGGTATTGCGGGTAGATAAAATCACCCCAGATCACCACACCGCTTAACGAGGACGGCGCCGCAACACTGCCGCCTAAAGGTCCCCACAGGATGATCACCAGTTCCTGAATAACCAGTGCAAGCCCCACAGTCACGAGGATATGGAATGTATGAGGCAGCTTATAAATACGACGCAGCAGCACGGCCTCTGTCAGTGCCGCCAGCGCTGCAACAATCAGCGCAGCCACGGGCATAGCAACCCAGAAGCTGAAACCACGCTCCACGAGATCATAGGCTAAATAGGCGCCGAGCAGATAAAAGGCACCATGAGCAAAGTTTACGAACTGCAACAGTCCGAAAATGACGCTAAGTCCGACCGCGAGCAGAAAATACAACATTCCCAGCCCGATGCCGTTCAGCACCTGGAACAAATAAGTCACCGGAAATTCTCCTGATAAAGGGACGTCAGGCGGGCAGACCTATGCCCGCACCTTGACAGGCAGGCGCTGTATCAGCCCATTTTGCAACCGGCAGCTTCCGGATCGAGGAATGATTTACCCGCAGAGATAATCTCCGCATAATCATCCTTATCCTGCATCGCCGACTTTGCTTTGCCCTTCAGGAGATAATAATCTTTGATAACCTGATGATCGCCGCTACGGATTTCTTCCTCACCGGTGAGACCCGCATATTTCTGGTTATCAAGTATTTTGGCAACCGCATCGCCGTCTGTGCTACCCGCTTTCACGGCAGCATCAACCAGCAGCTTCGTCATCAGATAAGAACCGGCCAGCGCATAGTTCGGATTTTCTTTGTATTTGGCCTGTGTCAGCTTCACCAGTTCATTATTCACCGGTGCATCAACACCATGCCAATATTGCGCACCGAAATAAACGCCCTCGCAAATATCGGCTCCAAGCGCTTCAAACTGCTCAAGACCGGATGCCCAGGCGATCACAATTTTCATGCGCTCTTTCAGGCCGAAACTGATTGCCTGACGGAGCGTATCAGAGGATTGTGCTCCAAAATTCAGGATCAGCAATGCATCCGGCTTTGCTGCAATCGCATTGGTCAGATAGCCGCTGAATTCCTTTTCTGTCAGCGAGTGATAGCTGTTGCCGACATGTTCAACACCTTTCTCGGCAAAGACATTCTTCGCGGCATTCAGCAAACCGTCACCAAACACATATTGCGGAGTAATCGTATACCACCGCTTGACTTCCGGCATCTGGTCAATGATCGGACGTACAGTCTGCTCTATCGCGCCGAATGTCGGCACACTCCAGCGATATGTACCTTTATTGCAATCAGCACCGGTCAGCTCATCGGCACCGGCAGTCGTAAAAAATGTTGCTTTGCCTTTGGTCGTCTCGCGCCCCATGGCCAGCGATTCCGACGATAAAATACCACCGGCAAACAGTTTAATTCCGTTTTGCTCCATCGCATCCTGCACCTTGCGCACGGCAGATGCGGGCTTACCTTCCGTATCCATGTCGAAGGTTTTGACAGTGATGCCATGTTTTTGCGCTGCTTCTTCCGCAGCAATAATCGCTCCCATTGAAGCATATTTGCCGTTAGCCGCAAAAGCGCCCGAGATCGGCACCGGAATACCGACATTTATGGTTTCGGAAGCAGCCCAGCTGCTGCGGATCAATCCCGGCATAGCCAGAGATGCGCCAATCAGTGCGGAAGACGTCAAAAAACTACGTCGTGTAATCATGATCAATATTCCCCTTTTTTACGTCTCTCTTTATGGAGATCATCATAACTATACGCATAGATTATTTGAACTGTCTATAGCCTGCGCTAGACATAAAAATTCTTGCAAAGCATTCGCTGCAGGCATTGCACAACACGTAAGATTTTAAAGAAGAACAGCAAAAATCATGCCGGATTTTACGTACCAAAATCGCTGAAAAGCACAATCATTTCAGAGATAACCGGACAAGGTAATGTTGCCGTAATGAACAGTGCCTGGCAGTGCAACTCACCTGATCTTTGATAAAGCCGGACAGCCATACCAGTTCCGGTTTTGGAAAAAAGGAATATGTTGTGACCAGTCAGCAGATAAAGAAAAATACCGAAAGGCTCATCGTCATCGGGATTTTATGGGCAGGCGTATATTTCGCCGCCATCATAAATAGTGCGTCCGTGGTCTGATAATAATGTAACTGAAGTTTGCCGCACTATAGCCGGCCTCTGACCGGCTATAGTGCCCTGTTTCCTATGACATGTTTCAAACCGGCGCGCATCGTGCCTGCAACCACGCCAGATCTTCACCATCCAGAAAGCCGGACATTTCTCTCAATACCCGTTGGTGATAAGCATTGATCCAGTTGAGTTCTTCGTGATTTAAACCCGAAATATCCGCCAGACGCAGATCAACCGGCACCAGTGTCAGGCTTTCAAAACGCATGAAACCCTGTCCCGCATCCACCACTTCGACCTGGTTTTCCAGCCTGATACCATAGGCATTGGCCTTGTAATAACCAGGTTCGATGGTCGTCACCATGCCCGCCCGCAGATTAACCTCATTAACGCGCTTATCAAAACGCTGCGGCTGTTCATGCACAGAGAGAAAATGCCCCACGCCATGGCCGGTACCATGATCATAATCCAGCCCGAGCGCCCAGAGCGGGCGACGTGCCAGTGCATCCAGATGATGCCCCTGTGTGCCTTGCGGAAACTGCACAGAAATCATGGCAATCAGACCTTTAAGCACCGCAGTATAAGCCGCATGTATTTCGTCAGATATCGCGCCCAATGCCGTTGTACGTGTTGCATCTGTTGTGCCGGACAAATATTGTCCGCCGGAATCCAGCAGATAAACATTATCCGTCAAAATAGATGCATTGCTGCTCTCCGAAGCCGCATAATGGCACATAGCCGCATTGGCGCCGGCAGCAGAAATTGTCCGGAAACTGCATTCGATAAAATCACCGCCCATCTGACGGCAAGACAGAATTTTCTCTTCTGCCTCCAGCTCGCTCACCGGATGCCCGTGTTGCGCGCGTTGACGCCCTTCCCTGTCCAACCATGCCAGAAAGCGGATCCATGCCAGCCCGTCCTGATGATGCGCGGCACGAAAGCCGGCCAGTTCTACCGGGTTTTTCTGCGTTTTAATCATAGTCAGCGGGCTGCGTTTCAACATCACGCTACCGCCCGCCTGCTCAACGGCATGAACAAAAGCCGAAGGCGCAAAAGCCGGATCAACCATTGCAACCGTGCCATTGCCGGTCTGGCTGATACGTTTCAGCAGACTGTCCGGCTCAGCGATTGTAATCCCTTCCAGTTCAAAACCGGAAAGATCATTGGGCAGTTTACGCCGATCAACCAGCCACTGTACCGTCCCGTCGCGGCCTGCAATCATAAATGATTGCGGCACCGGATTGAACGCCACATCGCGTCCGCGCACATTGAGAAACCATGCAATATTATCCGGCTGCGCTTCGAGCAGATAATCCGCACCTTCCTCATCCAGCGCCTGCGCCAGACGGGCTTTTTTATCGGCAACTGTTTCACCGGAAGATTGCAGCGGAAAAGCCATGATCTGACCCGCAGGTTTTTCCGGCTGATCGCTCCAGATCGCATCAACCGGATCGTCCGTCATCGCGATCCATTCACCTCCGGCCGCCCGCACCGAGGTGCCGCAATCCTGATCCCAGTTTGAAGGCAATAACATCGCATTAAAGCCGATGCGCTGACCGCTCTTAACATGATCACGCAGCCATGTTTTCAATGGCATATTATGAAAATGCTCAATGACGAACAAATCCCGGTTCACTTCATTGCGCGCTTGTACCTGATAACGCCCGTCAACAAACAACACAGCTTGATCACGCATAATAAGCGCAACACCGGCGGAACCGATAAAACCGGTTATATAAGCCAGCCGGTTATCATGTGCCGCGCAATATTCCCCCTGATGCTCATCAAATCGCGGCACCACAAATCCGTCCAGCCCGGATAAGGACAATTGCGCGCGTAAAGCCTGCAAAGGCTGGTTAAGCTTATTCTTCATATGATCCGTCCCGTTTGCTCCTGTCACACGATCCCGTGTCAGGCAGATATCTAAAATGCGACGCTCTTGAGTTCTTCAGCAAAATGGCAGGCAACCATGCCGGACATAACCGGCGCATCTTTGCTGTGTTTTGCACTTGTGTTCTCCAGTTTCCGCAAGACCGGTTTCTCTGTCAGGCAAAGGGATTTTGCATGCGGACACCGGATGTGGAACGGACAGCCCGACGGAACATTCAGCGGACTTGGCAATTCACCGCTCAGAACCGGTGCCGCACGGCGTTCAGCCGGATCAAGAGAAGGAGCAGCAGCCAGCAGAGCCTTGGAATAAGGATGGGCAGGTGCCGCAAACAACTCTTCCGACGAACCGATCTCAACAATTGCCCCCAGATAGATTACAGCCACACGATGGGATAAATGGCGTACCAGTGGCAGGTCATGGGCAACAAAGATAATCGACAGTCCCAGTTCTTCCTGCAACTCCAGCAACAGATTGACCACCTGAGCCTGCACCGAAACATCAAGCGCCGAGACCAGTTCATCAGCAACCAGACAATTCGGTTCCAAAGACAAAGCGCGGGCAATCGCGATGCGCTGGCGCTGGCCGCCGGAAAATTCATGCGGATATTTATCTGCCGCGTTTTGCGGCAGGCGCACCAGTTCCAACAATTCGCTGATCCGTTGCGCAATCTGGGTGCCGCTGCGCATCTGATGCACAGTGAGTGTTTCTTCCAGAACCTCGCGCACCGTCATCCGTGGATTCAGCGATGTATAAGGGTCCTGAAACATCATCTGAACACGACGGTTAAACTGGCGGCGTTCCCGTTTGCTCTGCGTCTGAACTTTTCGCCCTTCAAACAGAATTTCACCGGAGCTCGGCCGATGCAATCCGACGATGCACCGTGCCAGCGTCGACTTCCCGCAACCGGACTCTCCGACAATGCCCAGTGTCTCACCATGCATAACATCCAGATTGACCTGATTGAGTGCTGAGACAATCTTTGCAGGCCGCCGCATCATCGTGTCAGCCAGCGAGCGTGTTTTCGTAAACCGCATCGTCAGATCACGTACACTGAGAAGCGGTGCGGGTGTTTTCATACTATGTGCCGTCATCTCAGATGTCTCCGCCAGCAGGCAATTGCTGCAATTTATGACAAGCGACCTGCCGTGCCCCCTCAAGGCTTTGCATGACCGGCGGTGTTTGCGCACATGTGCTGTCGCCGAGATAGCAGCGTCCTGAAAATGCACATCCCTCTGGCAAATCACTTAATGCAGGCGGTGTTCCCGGCACGGAATAAAGCGGTGTGCGCGGTGCAACGCCGCGCGGAATGGAGCGCAGCAACCCTTTTGTATAAGGATGGCAGGGCCTGCGGATCACATCCGCCGTTGTGCCCAGTTCGCACAGTCTTCCGCCATACATCACCGCCACACGATCGCAGGTCTGTGCCACCACACTCATATCATGCGTGACCAGAATAACGCTCATATCCATATCGCGTGCCAGAGATTGGATCAGCCGCAAAATCTGATCCTGAATCGTCACATCAAGCGCTGTCGTCGGCTCGTCAGCCAGCAGCAATTGCGGATTAGATGCCAAGGCAATAGCGATCATGACGCGCTGGCGCATACCGCCGGAAAACTCATGCGGGTAATCATGCAGCCGCGCTTTCGCGGCAGGAATGCCGACCATATCCAAAAGCTCAACGGCGCGTTTTAACCGCCCCTGCTTATCCAGACTGGTGTGCGCCACCAAATTTTCACTGATCTGCACACCAACGCTAATCAGCGGATTAAGCGAAGCCATCGGCTCCTGAAAGATCATGGCAATTTCACGCCCGCGAATGGTGCGCAACTGCCCTTCACTCATGGCAACGAGATCCCGCCCCTTCCACAAGGCCTGCCCGTAAACACGACCGCGCGGTCTGACGATCCCAATAAGGGAACGCAGGGTAATGCTCTTACCGGAACCGGATTCTCCGACAATACCGAGAACCTCACCCCGCCGAAGGGTGAAAGACAGGTCATTAACCGCGACAAGCGGGCTTTCTTTTGTGCCAAATTCTGTCCGTAAATGGCGGATATCCAGCAAAATATCACTTGTATGAGCGGTTTTTTGCGCATCGGCGCTCTGTATAATCTCCTGCATGATTACCCCCGTCCTTTCGGGCGCAATAAATCTGCAAAAGCATCGCCCATCAGACTAAACCCAAGTCCGGTCA
>JAIRVW010000416.1 GCA_031253705.1 Brucellaceae bacterium | reverse complement strand
CGTTACTTTGCTGGAAGCATTGCAGCTGGATGCACTCGTTGTTGACAGGCATGGCTGTAAACTTCTGACACCTGCCATTCTTGCTGCCGCACCGGATCGGGTGATTATTGACGGGGCGGAGACTATTGCTCCTGTGCGTAACAGCCAGACAATCATTGCGCTGAAGGATATTGATCTGCCGCCGCTGGAAGAGCCTGTGGCCGTTGCTGAAACTGATCTGGCCTATATTCTCTTTACGTCTGGTACCACGGGGATGCCGAAAGGCGTGATGATATCTGCAGGCGCGCTGAAGAGTTATCTTGAACAGAGCAAATCATGGACGCAGCTCACTCCTGAAGACAGGCTCGCCGAGACCTGTGACATTACATTTGATCTGACGGTGCATAATCTCTTTTTGTGTGCGGAGGCGGGGGCATCGCTGCATGTGTTGTCTGCACTGGAGATGCTGGCGCCAAGCCGCTTCATCCGTCAGCGCGGCATTACCGTCTGGATGTCCGTTCCGACACTCGCCGCAATGATGCGCAAAAGCGGTGCGCTGAAACCGGATATCCTGCCGACATTACGGTCATCCATTTTCTGCGGTGAGCCGCTGTCGGCGTCACTGGCTGCGGCATGGGCGGAAGCTGCACCCAATAGTGTGGTCGATAATATTTACGGCCCGACAGAAGGCACAGTCATTTGTCTGCGCCAGCGCGTGGCGCATCCTTTCAGAGTGACAACGGGACGCGATATTATCGCCATCGGCACGCCTTATGAAACAATGACGGTTGCTATTTTTGATGAGCAGCAACAGCCGGTTGCCGACGGAGTGGCAGGTGAAATCGCGCTTTCCGGCCCGCAGCTCGCCGATGGCTATTTCCATTATTCACCTGAGAACCGTTCGGATCGCTTTCGCGAGATTGACGGGCAGCGCTGGTATCTGACCGGCGATCTGGGCTCACGCGATGCGGATGGTGTGTTCCATCATCTCGGGCGCACGGATAATCAGGTCAAGCTTAAAGGCAACCGGATCGAGCTGGAAGAGGTCGAGGCGCATCTCCGGCAGGCTGCGGCAAGCGATATGGTCGCCGTTGTGGCATGGCCGGTTGTTGATGGTTCTGCGCAGGGGCTGGTCGCCTTTTGCACAAGCGCTCTGCCGGATGATGTCATTACCGCAGCTCTGCATAAGAGCCTGCCGCGCTATATGGTGCCCGAAACCGTTCATATCCGTGACACGCTGCCCGTAAATATTAACGGCAAGATCGACCGGCGGCAGCTGACAGAACAGCTCCAGATACAATAATCATTATATACAGGAACTAAGTAACTGACGATGAATGAAGATTTCACAAAGCTCAGAACCCGTATTGAAGGTATTCTGTCGCAATATGGCGTAGAAAATGTCGGCTGTGATCAACCGCTATTCTCTTCCGGCGTTCTGGATTCCATTGCTGCGGTACAGATACTGATGCAGCTTGAAAATGATTTTGACATTGATCTGTCCGATGAGGATTTCGATATCAGCCATATCGATTCCATTCAGACACTCGAGCAGTTTCTGTCCGCGCGTCAGATGTAATATTTCAGGATATGACTGTGAAATTACGCGCATTGACGATTGCAGAACTTGATAATGCCGTTGAGCTGCTGAAAGAGGGCTTTGGCGAGTTAAGCGGTAAAAGCTGGCGGGACAGTCTGCTTAATGTTTTTGCCTATGCTGAGACATTGGGTGAGAGCTCTGTCGGCTCTGTTGTCTTTAACAAGGAGAGCGACATCGGGATTTGTCTGGCTTTGCCTTCGCGGCGTTTCGCCTATGAGGAAGAGCCGCGCAAAGTCATCAATCTCGCGGCCTTTTATCTGAAACCGCAGCATCAATGGCTGGCCTCAGTGGTTTTACGCCGGATGATGACGGATACAGAGGCCGATTATGTCGATCTGACACCATCGCATTCGATGCGTAAAGTGAATGAGCTTTTAGGTTTTACAACAGGTACTACGGGACTGGTGGTGGTGGCACTTGCCGGTGCTGCATTGCGGCGTGGGATGCAGACCAAGATTGTGCCTTATGAGCACGTTTCTGCTGGCAAGCTGCCAGACGGGGTACGGGCGATGATGGCAGCGCATGCAAAACAGGACTGCCTGTGCCTGATCGCGGAGCATCAGGGAGAATACCATCCGCTGATCCTCAAGCGCAGAAAACGGGCAGGGCTTTCAGCCGTCAGAGTGCTTTTGGTAAAGGACCGCTCATTCCTTAATGACATTCTCGGGCCGCTGGCACGTTACCTGCTGCGGCAGGGCTGCTTTCTCCTTGAGGTCGAAGGCTCTGAAAAGGTCGGATTATGGGAGGCTGTTATACGGCCAAAATCCCCGTGTATTCAGTCAACCAGACCGTCCGGTAACGGGGCGATTGACCATACATTCACAGAGCTGGTCTTCATTCTTTAAAACAGATGCAGTGACGGTTGCGTCATTTCCGGCGGCTGGTGCAGGCCTCGTATCCGCCCGCAAAAAGCCGACCGGGACGCATGCCGATCATGCGCGGTACTTCCGTTAAACTCGGTGCACCAACAGAATGTGCCATGGCGATGGTCGCCTGTGCGCAGATCGCTGCATCTTCTGCAGCATTGTGGTGCTTAAAGGTGAGGCCGAGATAATCCGCTAAGACATTCAGCTTGTGCGACGGCAGGTTCGGCCAGATTTTCTGTGCCATTTTAACCGAGCAGAGATAGTGCAGTTCAGGATAGCTTTGCTGATACTGATCCAGCGCGGCGCGCCAGACGCTGAAATCAAAAGCGGCATTATGGGCAATCATGGTCGCGCCCATAAAATCATCGGCGAATTCGTCCATCACTTCCGGAAACTCACCGGCATCTTCAACATCTTCCGGCCGGATGCCATGAATAGCGATGTTAAAGGACGAAAAACGCATATCCCTTGGCCGGATCAGGCGTTCTTCAACACGGGTGACCTGACCATTTTCAATCCATGCCAGACCGACGGAACAGGCGCTGCCACGCTGCTCATTGGCTGTTTCAAAATCAATTGCAATGGTTTTCAAGTCATGCTCCGTCTAAACTGTCTGCTCTGTCTAACCCACGTGGGGTATCAGGGTAAATAGTGCTTAAATCACACTCCATTCCGCCATTTTTTCGCGGACAAGGCTGCGCAATGTCGAAAACATCGGCGGCTGGGAGCGCCCTGACAGCCGGATGATCGCAAATTGCGATGTGTCAGAGACCGGCCGGACAGGGATTTCGACAAGCTGCCCTGATGTGATCAGATCATGAGCCGGTGCAATCACACCATAATAGACAGTCTGGCTGCTGAGCGCGGTCTGCAAAAGCCCGTCAATGGCATCGGAATGGAAGGTGACACTTTCATCGGGATGGGCTTCCGGCCCGTAAATCGCAATCATATTACGAATCTGTTCAGGCGCCAGTATCGTGGTGGCCAGCGGCCACGGGCGCAGATCAGCGAAACTTACCTGCTGATATTGAACTAAAGGATGATCTTTATTGACGAGGAAACCGGTGCGCAAAGGCGGCAGTGTTTCAATATGGAGATCGGCGGTCACCGACACGCCCCTTACTTCCACGACCAGCATGTCGAGGGTTCTGTCGCGCAGAGCCTGAACCTGCAAGGGAATCGACCCGCGCATCAGCAGAATATGCAGGGACGGATTGGTTGTCGAAAACCGGC
>JAIRVW010000390.1 GCA_031253705.1 Brucellaceae bacterium | reverse complement strand
CTGTACAGACCGTTATCCGCTTTTACCGTCAGCCCGCCGCGCTGCTCTTCTCCCTCAATCAGACTATAAAGCAGGTGATCCTGCCAGATACCGTTGATCTTGAGATAGGAGCGCAAAGTTCCTTCCCGTAAAAATCCGGCTTTTTCAAGAAGCCTGACTGAACGCAGATTAGACGGAATACAGGCAGCTTCAAGTCTGTGCAACCGCAGTTCACTGAATGCGAAGGGGATAACCAGTTTCAGAGCATCATACATGTAGCCCTGACCGGCATGAGGTGCACCGCACCAGTATCCGATCTGTCCGGATTGCGCGACACCGCGCCGGATATTGCCGAGAGTGATTCCCCCCAGCAGCACATTGTCAGACTTGCGCATCAGGAACAAAGACCATGCATTGCCGCTGCGCGCTTCTTCGGAATAATGACGCAGCCGCAGGCGGAAACTGGTTTTCTCCAGCTCATCCTCGCGCCATGTCGGCTCCCAGGGTGTCAGAAAACCACGGCTTTTCTCACGCAGATTTGCCCATTGGCGGTAATCTGCCCATTGCGGCTCGCGGAGATACAGACGCTCTCCCCTCAGATACACAGACGGTGTTTTGCTGAAGGGAAAGCTGATCATGATACCCAGCCTGTTAAGTTAAACTGCCAGTGCCGGACGCTTATTCGCAGCGAAGCCGCGCAACGTGCCGTGAATATCGTCATAACCCATCATCTGGCTGACAGGGCCGACAGCGGCGATGGTCGGTTTGCTGTCGAGGAACATACGGCCGGAAAGGTCGGTCAGGCGTTCCGGCGTGATCAGGCTCAGACGTTCCAGCAGTTCCTCATTCGGAACAGGGCGGCCGTAGAGCAGCATCTGGCGGGCGATCTGACCGGCACGGCTTGCCGCACTTTCCTGCGACATCAGCAGACCGGCGCGATATTGCGCACGGGCGCGGTCAACTTCCTGAATATTGATATCGGTCGATGCCTGATAAAGTTCATTGAGAACAACCGGCACCAGTTCTTCCAGATTTTCACGTCCTGTTGCCGCATGAATGCCAAACAGGCCGGTATCAGAAAAGCCCCAATGGAAAGCATAGACAGAATAGCACAGACCACGCTTTTCACGCACTTGCTGGAACAGGCGGGAGGACATGCCGCCGCCGAGCACCGTTGCCAGAAGCTGTGAGGCATAGAAATCACGTACATGATAGGCACGGCCTTCAAAACCGATCAGTACCTGTGCATCCATCAGGTCGCGCTCTTCGCGGTAATCACCGCCGACATAAGAGGCTTTAACCGGTGCTGCAGCTTGTGTTGTGGCGCGGAAACCGCCGAGACGGCTTTCGACTTCGCGTACAAAAGAGGCATGATCAACGGCACCGGCAGCGACAACAACCATACGGTCGGCGCTATATTGCTCGTTGATATAAGTGCGCAGGTCATCCGGCGTGAAGGACTGTACTGTTTCCTGTGTGCCGAGAATGGAGCGGCCGATCTGCTGGTTCAGATAGGATGTTTCAGAAAAACGGTCAAAAACAATGTCATCCGGCGTATCATAAGCCGCGCCGATTTCCTGCATGATCACGTTTTTCTCACGTTCCAGCTCGTCTTCGTCGAATTTCGAGCTGGTGAGAATATCGGCCAGAATATCAATTGCCAGCGGCAGATCATTGCGCAGCACACGGGCATAATAAGAGGTGGTTTCAACGCTGGTTGCGGCATTGATTTCACCGCCGACATTTTCAATGTCAGCCGCAATCTGCCATGCGCTGCGGTTTTCTGTGCCTTTAAAGGCCATATGTTCAAGGAAATGCGCAATGCCGTGACGATTATGCGCTTCATTGCGGGAGCCTGCCTTGACCCAGATGCCCAGTGCCACGCTTTCAATCAGCGGCATGGTTTCAGTGGCAATCGTCAGTCCGTTGGACAGAACACTAACTTCTACACCCATTCTAGGCATGCTCCCCTGAGTATTTCACCGTCAGCTTCTTTGAGTCTGGCGGGCATAACAATGCAACAAATAAAGAACCCGAAACCGTTCCGGAATATTCCGTCTGCCCCTTATGTTTTATCAGATAACATATAGAGGCAGAGCGAAATCTATGCAAATTTGCAGACCTGTTTCAACAAGCAGCTTTTCTGCTACTTTGATTATTTCACAGCTCGTGAATGGCTGCGTATATGATTTTCAACCGTCTTCAGATCATTTTCAAGACGTGTGAAATGTTCTTTGCGTTCCATCAGATCGCTGAGCCATACAGGCAGTGCCGGATTAACGCCGCAGGCATCTTTCACCGCATCCGGGAATTTAGCCGGATGGGCAGTGGCCAGCACCACCATCGGAGAAGCGGTGTTTGCATGCTCACGGGCAACTTTCACACCGATGGCTGAATGCGGATCAAGCAGATAGCCGTCCTGTTTCAGAACCTGATCAATGGTTGTTGCAGTTTCCTGCACGGTGGAACGGCCTGCCGCAAATTGTTCGCGGATGGTTTTCAGCGGGGCATCGGCAATGGTGAACTCACCGGACTGGCCGAGGCTGCGCATCAGGCCGCGCACGGCCGCAGCATCACGACCATAGGATTCAAACAGCAGACGTTCGAAATTCGAGGAGATCTGGATATCCATCGACGGCGAAGAGGTCTGTTCAACGCCGCGCATGGCATAAGAGCCGGTGGCAACAGTGCGCGACAGAATATCATTGTCGTTGGTTGCAATGATCAGCTGGTCAATCGGGAGACCCATTTTTTTTGCAACAAAGCCCGCAAAAATATCCCCGAAATTACCGGTCGGCACAGTGAAGGAGACTTTGCGATCCGGAGCGCCGAGGCTGATAGCCGAGGTGAAATAATAGACGATCTGCGGCATGATACGTGCCCAGTTGATCGAATTCACACCGGAGAGCGAAAGCGTGTCGCGGAAGTTCAGATCATTGAACATGCCTTTAACGAGGTTCTGGCAATCGTCAAAATTACCGTCAATGGACAGGGCATGAACATTGCTGGCCGCAGAAGAGGTCATCTGGCGCTGCTGTACCGGTGACACGCGGCCATGCGGGAACAGAATAAAAATATCGGTATTGTCGCGACCGGCAAAAGCCTCAATCGCCGCGCCGCCGGTATCGCCGGAGGTGGCGCCAACGATGGTGGCGCGCTGACCGCGCTGTGCCAGCGTATAATCCATCATGCGGGAGAGCAGCTGCATCGCCACGTCTTTAAAGGCCAGTGTCGGGCCATGGAAAAGTTCCAGCACAAATTCATTCGCGCCGGTCTGCACCAGCGGGCAGACGGCATCATGGCGGAATGAGCCATAAGATTCGCGCACCATTTTCTCGAATTCGGCAGCCGGAATCTCCCCATGTACGACTGGGGAGAGAACAGCAAGGGCGATTTCCACAGAGGATTTGCCACGCAGATTGCGGATGTCTTCAGCAGAAAACTGCGGATAGGTTTCCGGCAGATAGAGGCCGCCGTCACGCGCCAGACCGGCCAAAAGTGCATCAGAAAAGCCTAAAACCGGCGCTTCGCCACGGGTGCTGATATATTTCATAGGGTTTCAGGCCTCATTTA
>JAIRVW010000204.1 GCA_031253705.1 Brucellaceae bacterium | reverse complement strand
CCGAAGACAAAATCTTCACGGGCATCCCAATAGGCCTGTGCCAGTTTTTTGGCTTCGCGTTCAAGAACTGTACGATCTGTGCCTGTAAAAATAGCGGTAGCAGTGGCGCGTGGCTCATCCGCCCAGACATAGCCCACCATCAAGGACGCATCCCAGATACCATCGATTGCATCAATATCCGGCAGGCGCGCATAAAGACCTTTAGCCGGTTCATCTTCGGTTGATGTGCGTTCCCCCGGCAAAACAACCGGCACCGGTGCCCAGATCAAACTAGGCTGCACGCCTGTTTTAAGGCTTTTTACCAGCATTGTGACCGAGCGGCGCATGGTTTCTTCAACATCAATATGCGGAGCTGTGCGATAGGTGGAGAACATATTCAGCGCATCAATAATCCTCTGGCTGACATTACCGTGCAGATCATAACTGGCAGAGATCGGGCAATCATCCCCGACAATCATACGGGCATTGCTGATCCAGTCGCCTTCGGCATCTTCCATGCCTTCAACAAACATGGCGCCATGCATGGCCAGATACAGACCGTCAATCGGCAGTGCCGCTTTCAAGCGTTCAGAAAACTCTGCTTTAAAGGCCTCATAGGTTGCGCGGGCAACCGGTCCGCCAGGGATGGCACGGGCATGCAAGGTTGGTGCAAATTCCGCTTCATAATCTTTGAGAAAAGCAAAACGCGGTGCTTCAAGCAAGGCATTGCCGCGCAATACATCAAAATCTTTCTCTTGCGTGAGCACAGGATTATAGGTGCTGCATTCAGTATGAATTCCGCCTACGGCAATACGCATGAATAACCTCAATCAGATCGGGTTGGCGCGGGTCAATAGGGCCCTGCGGGATTGACAAGAAAACGATGAGCGGCAATGGCTGCGGCACCGCGTGCCCAGACATTATGATCAACGCGCAAAGTGCGGATATTGGTTTGCACCGCCTGTTGCGGCAGCACATTGGCTTCGATGGCCTGACGCATCACAGTGCCGAACAGTCCGTCAAAAGCATGTTCATCATGGGTTACAAGAATCTGCCCCGGATCATTCAGCTGAATGATATGCGCAATTGCCAGCCCCAAAGCGGAACCGGCGCGATGCAGAATACGGATGGCTGTGCTATTGCCGGTCGCAGCCTGCACTTCAATGTCATCAAGCTGCTCGCAGACCATGCCTTCCGCACGGGCCGCTTCACGAATTGCATGCATTGATGACACAGTGTCCAGACAACCGCGTTTCCCGCAGCGGCATGGCAACCCGCCTGGCTCAATCGTCAGATGGGCGATCTCACCGGCACCGCCGTGATTACCGCGATATAGCTGACCGTCGATAAAATGCGCACAGCCGATACCATCGCCAAACGACACCAGACTGAAATTGGTAACCTCACGGGTTTCGCCAAACAGCTTCTCACTGACAGCAACGGCCTTGGCGTCATTCTCGATATACACCGGCACTTCAACATGAGCCGCAACCATTTCCGCTAAAGGAACATTTTGCCAGCCAAGTAATGTGGACTGAATGCAATGACTTTGCGTTTCGTCAACAAAACCGGAAAGCGCAATGCCTATCCCTGCCAGTCGTTCTTTTGCTTCAGGGTTAGCGGTAAGCAATTGCGCTACAGCCTCAGTAATGCTGGTGGCAATGGTTGCAGGATCGCGCGACAGGGGAATAGTCGCCTGTGCAATAATTGTGCCGCCAAGGTCGGTCAGCACCACAGGTGCAGGATCCTGCATCAATGATACGCCCAGCGTTAAGGCGCAATTCGGGTGAATATCCAGCAACAGCGACGGACGGCCGGAACCGTAAACCGGCACAGTTTCCTGCAGAATGCCGCGATCAATCAAATCACGTACCAAACCGCTCATCGCTCCCTTGCTTACGCCGAGTATAGACATCAGTGCGCTGCGGCTGAGAGGGCCGGATTCGCTGATGGCCCGGAGTATCTGACGTTGGGACGAAGAAAACATTGGTTCAACATAGCAAGAGGAAAGACTTCTTGCTTGACACTAAGTTCAATTAATGAACTAATCAATAGGGAATTAGTGCAAATTCGATCCAATTAAAAAACATTAGCGTGTTAAATAAGTAATAAGGGGTTACGCATGATGATGGGGCGAACATTCCAGAACCTGCACCAAAGTGCTGTGGGTGCCCGTAAATTTGTTATGGCCGGTGTGCTGCTCGCAAGCGCATCTTTGCTGTCATTTCAGAGCTATGCAGCGACACTGACCGTGATGCAGACCGAAGCGCCGCGCTCGATGGATCCGGGTGATCAGACCGCGACCTATACCGCAGCGGTGCTTGATCCGATTTATGAAGGCCTGTTGCGCCGCAGTGATACAGAGCCATATGCGCCGTCGCTTGCCACCGAATGGTCAGGTGATGAAACAGGTCTGATCTGGACATTTAAACTGCGCGAAGGTGTTAAATTTCATGACGGCACGGCTTTTAATGCTGATGCTGTAGTGAAGAATTTCTCCCGTCATCTCGACACCAAGCGCGGCCTTGCAGCCAGCGGCCGCTTGCGTCTTATCCTCGATAAAGTTGAAGCTGTTGATGACAATACTGTCAAAATCACGCTTAAAAAACGCTATCCCGCATTCCTGTCATTGCTGACAACCGCCTCCTGCTGGATGGTTAGTCCAACGGCTGATGAGGCCGGTACAATTGGTGCCAAAGCGGTCGGAACAGGGCCATATCGCTTTGCTGAATATAAATCCGGCGAATATGTGCTGCAGGAAAAGAACCCAGATTATTGGGGTGGTAAAACCGATACTGTTGATCAGATCAAATGGACATGGACATCCGAACCGTCGGTCATGAGCATGGCCGTTCAGACCGGCGATGCGGATATTGTCAGCCCACTGCCGCCGGTTTTTGCCACACAGCTTGGCAGCAGTGATGAGATTAAAGTTGAAAGCTCTGACGGTGCAGCAGTTTTCTGGGTATCGCTCAATGCCAAGATGAAGCCGCTGGACGATGTCCGCGTTCGTCAGGCACTGAATCTTGCAACAGATCGTGACGGCTTGGTGCGTGCGATTATGCAGGGCTATGCAACACCGGCAAACTCACCATTGCCGCCGGTTTTTGCCAATTACGACAAGTCCCTGCCAGCGGCAGCTTTTGACATCGACCGCGCGAAGAAATTGCTGGCTGAAGCCGGTTATCCGGATGGTTTCAGCATGTCGACCGCCGTTCAGGAACCGGAAGCCCGTATCGGTGAGCTGTTACAGGCGATGTGGGCGAAGATCGGCGTTAAACTTGATGTGCGCCGCATGGAAAGCGGCGTGTGGAGCAAGGCCGCCTTTGCTGATGCTGCGGGGAAAGAAGCTGACGGTATTGGCTCTGTGATTGCCTCATGGTCAACACTGATGAACGGCAATGACCAGCAATTGCGCCCGCTCTATTATTCCGCAAGTGCGGCACCGGCCGGTGCCAATCTCGGGTTCTTCAGTGATGCCAAGCTCGACAAATTGCTGGATGATGCCATTGACGTACAGGATGAAGGCGAGCGCAGCAAGCTCTATAATGAAGCGCAAAAAGAGATCATCGATCAGGCACCGCATGTGTTGCTTTACACAACCAAAGATATCTATGCCCTGCGCAAAGGTATTGATCATGTCAGCGTCATTCCGGGCGGGCAGATCGTTGTGAAAAACGCCGTCAAGAACTGATGACTTTATGAGGCTCATGATGTGTTCCGCACATCATGAGCGCTCTGTGATTTTCTTTATGCCATCCGGAACGGGATATGTATGAAAACCTATATTATCCGTAAGCTTATCGGTCTGCCGCTGATCCTGATCGGCGTGTCT
>JAIRVW010000160.1 GCA_031253705.1 Brucellaceae bacterium | reverse complement strand
AAGCTAAATGCAATAAGCCTATCTGCAAGCTTGCCGCAGCTGAAGCTTTTATCAATGATCTGCGATCCGAGAGATATTGTCATGAATGCACCCTACCATCCGGACGGTGCTGATCCGGACGCCTATGGCGCACCGATATTTAATGCAACCCTGCTGCCCTACCGCTCATTGAGTGCGCGGGGCTTTCACATCATGATTTTGAGCCTGCTGTTGCTCTGGGCCTGTATCGGCATGGTTTTCATGCAGATCGGCGCGTGGCCGGTGGTCGGTCTGTTCGGTCTCGATATTGCACTGATCTATCTGGCGTTCCGGCTCAATTATCATGCCGCCCGCCAGCGGGAAGAAATTATGGTATCACGTGAACAATTACTGATCAGGCAGGTCTCGGCCTCTGGACATATCCGCGCGTATCAGTTCAATCCGTTTCGCACACGGTTCCACATTACCCGCAAAGATGATATCGGCATTATCCAGATGCAGTTGCAGGGTGACGGCAGGACTTTGGATATCGGCAGATTTTTGCCGCCCGATGACCGCGAGAGCTTTGCAAGCGCTTTTTCCAACGCCCTGACCCGCAGCCGCCGCTGACGATCAGATGAAACACCGGATATTTTATGATTACGATTATCGGTTCGATTAATTTTGACCTCATTGCCCGCAGTCCTAAACTGCCGGAACCCGGTGAAACACTGACCGGCAGCACTTTCACCACTGCCGCCGGTGGTAAAGGCGCCAATCAGGCACTGGCCGCAGCACGCGCCGGTGTGCCGGTGCGTATGGTCGGTGCCGTCGGCAATGATGCTTTTGCATCGCAGGCGGTTGCGCTGCTACGTGCCGATGGTGTGGATTTGTCCCGTGTTGCCACCCGCGGCGATGCAACCGGTATTGCCCTGATCACCGTTGAAGACAGCGGCGAAAACACCATCATTGTTATTCCGGGTGCCAATGGTCTGGTAACGGAAGATGATGTGAATGCTGCCGATCTGGATGGCGGCTATCTGCTGCTGCAAATGGAAATCCCGCTGCCGGCACTGGAAAAAGCCATTGCAGCTTCTGAGACCAGCGATACAACCTGCATTCTCAATACGGCTCCATGGCGTGATGATGCCGCTGCCCTGCTGCCGCGTGCTGATATTATCATCGCCAATGAAACCGAGTTTGATCTCGCCAGCACACATCTGGAACTGTCCGGCGATGATCGTCTGGCTAAAATGATCGACTTTGCCGAACATTACGGCCGCACCGTGATTGTGACGCTCGGCGCACAGGGCATTATGGTGGCAACACCGGATGAGCATTACAGCCTGCCGGCATTGCAAATCAAACCGGTCGATACGGTTGGCGCCGGTGATACATTCTGCGGTTATCTCGCTGCCGGTCTCGACAGCGGCCTGTCCTTGCGCGATGCCTGCCAGCGGGCAGCCAATGCCGCCTCACTTGCCTGTCTCAAAGCAGGGGCTCAGCCTTCCATTCCTTACGCAGCAGAAGTTGCATAAATTAAAATTAAAGGCCGGAGAAATCTCCGGCCTTTTCCATATTAGTCAGGCTATCCTGCAGAGTTTTCGTCTCTGACAGGATGTGACACATATAATCCATAACATCCAATTCTCGAACCAGAAATTTATTTAAATTATAACCAGCTGAATGCTTTCAAAGCTTTTGGGTGCAAATTCTTGCGGCTAGATTCACAACTATACATAGTGATAAAATAATACCGCATTTAATAAATATTTTATTTTTATTAAGAGGTGCAGTAAAAATGAAACAACTCGTTCAACATTACAACGACGCATATATTTTCACTGAACACAAAACTCCAGGAATAAAATTAACAATAAATTGCCATGGTCAATTTTCACTGGACCGTAGAAACAGAGCAAAAATAAACAATCAGCTTTGCGATGCACGAGGAATATATAATATCATTCAAAATCTTAATATTAATAATATTTACCATGTTCATTTGGCAATTTGCCATTCAGCAGATTCTTTTGGTTCCTCATTGGCTGCAGAACTATCCAGAATAATGCGTGATACTTATGTCACGGGGTATGCAGGTGTAGTAACCACAGGATTCCCTCAAGAAGATGCGAATGAAATGTTTGAAGATTTTGGTAACGGACCAGAATTCAATCAAGATTTAAATGATCATTTTAGAGTCTTCAAAAGAGATGACCCAATCAACAATACAATAAATGTTTATTTTCATAGAATAAAGTTCAAAAATGGGGAACTTTATAAACAATATAGTCAAATAGTCTCTTTAAAAAGCATTATAAATGGGGAAGAGACGACATACATGCAACTTTAACGATTTCTATAGTTGAAATTCAAAGCACCGTATTGCTCACTCACAATTTGAATAATTTACTCAACCCTTACATTCACTCTTAAAACCTGAGAAGCAAGTGTAAGGGCTGTATAATAAAAAATTTTATATTTGAGCTGTTTGAGCCGCTCTGCCTTTTCGTTTTTATACACTACCCTATGCATCGAAGGGGAAAAGAAATCAGTCCGGCAAACTGATTTCCCCTCGTAAGTGCTTTACACTTTTGACGCTGCAATGCTTAAAGCGTTGCGATGCGCTCTGTGAGTAATGTGAAGAAGCCTTCATGGTCGACATCGCGCATCACGATCGCATTTTTCGGACGCTTGGTAACACCCCACCAGTCAATCACTGACATGCCAAGGCACAGTTCGGACGCTGTTTCAATCTCGACATTGCAGTGGCGACCGGAATAAAGCTCCGGTTTCAGGAGATAGGCGATCACATTCGGATCATGCAGCGGGCCGCCGTCAGTGCCGTATTTTTCCTCATCAAAACGCTCGAAGAATTCCAGCATAGCCACGCAGGCATCACCGACTTTATTGCCGAACGCGCGGAAAGCATCAATGCGCTTAGCCGTTGTCAGCGCTTTATGGGTGACATCCAGCGGCATCATCACAATCGGCACACCGGAGGCGTAAACCACTTTCGCGGCTTCCGGATCAACGTAGAAATTGAATTCAGCCGTCGGGGTAATATTGCCGCCTTCAAAGAAACCGCCGCCCATCAGCACGATTTCCTGAATACGCGAGGCAATTTCCGGCGCTTTATTCAGCGCCAGCGCAATATTGGTCAAAGGCCCCAGAGGGCAGAGTGTAACAGTGCCTGCTTCTTCCCGCAGCACTGTTTCAATGATGAAGTCCACGCCATGCTGCGCCTGCAGCTTCATTACCGGTTCCGGCAGATCAGGACCGTCAAGGCCGGTACGGCCATGGACTTCCTCAGCCGTTACCAGCGGACGGATCAACGGTTTGCAGGCACCGGCAAAAACTTTCGTCTCCGGCTTGCCGGCCAGCTCCGCAACTTTCAGGGCATTATTCTGCGTCAGCGGCAGCGGCACATTACCGGCCACGGCAACAATACCCAGCACATCCAGCTCCGGACTGGCCAATGCCAGCAGAATGGCAAATGCATCATCCTGCCCCGGATCTGTGTCGATAATGATTTTGCGGGTCATCAATGCCATCCCTTTCATTAAAATCTGCACGCCGGCACCGGCGACAGGACTATGTTAAAATTAT
>JAIRVW010000069.1 GCA_031253705.1 Brucellaceae bacterium | reverse complement strand
ACAAAGAGCGCAACAGGCAGAACGGCGCCTGAAATGCCCTCTGCCGGTATTCAAACCGAAAACCGCTTAATCGAAAAAGCTTTGTAACATTCCGCATCAATCTCCGCTAGAATTCCCTGAACAGCCGTTTTTCCGTCTTCATCCGGAATGGAGACTTCCATGCGGTAAAGTACCTGGTTCCGGGCGCGGTCAAGGCAGATTTTCCGGTCCATGCCGATAATACCGTCAAGCGACCCGGTCATGCCAAGATCACTGATATATGCGGTGCCTTTCGGCAGAATACGCTCATCGGCGGTTTGGACATGGGTATGGGTTCCCGCCAATACGCTCACACGGCCGTCCAGGTAATAGGCCATTGCTTCCTTTTCCCTGCTTGATTCTGCGTGAAAATCAACAAGAATGACGGATCTTTCAGCAGAGAGTTCGTTTACTCTGATGCACAAGCTGCCATACTACACCACTATGGCCGGTGCTGAAGCTGTGTCTGAAGCAATCGCTGCTCTCAAGGCCGGTTCTCTCGAAGTTCGTCCACTGCAGGATTACTTCAAGAAAGCCTGATATAAGGCTGGATGAATGATCAATAAGAAAGGCAGCCCTAACCGGCTGCCTTTTTTCTTAGAGCGCTCTGTGACAGACCTGCCCCACAAAACTCGCTCCGACACTTTAAAATCAGAGTGCACTTTAAGAAAATAAATTAGCTCTCCAAACGCTGTCTGACGTGAATAATCCTGCAAGTTACAGATATAACTCAAAAAATTATTCTCACCTCATGCGAGAATTCGTGAGCGCCCGCCTTGTATTGGTCAATAATGTCGCATATGTTAACTTCATCGAATTTTCGGTCGAGTGATTTTGCGGCCCGCACGGCAACGCCTTGCATCTCATCATCTTCCATCAATTACTTCGATCCACCGGGAACGCCTTCACGGGTGAACCTGAATTTACTATGAACTTGAAGGAATTTCCCATGACTACGGGAACAGTTAAGTGGTTCAACACGACCAAGGGTTTCGGTTTTATTCAGCCTGATCAGGGCGGCACAGACGTGTTCGTTCACATCTCCGCTGTACAGCGCGCTGGCCTGGCTCAGCTCGATGAAGGCCAGAAAGTCTCTTACGAAATCGTGCAGGACCGCCGCTCTGGTCGTTCATCTGCCGACAACCTCGTTGCAATGTAATTTGCAATAAGGTCAGAACCGCCTGATCTCTTGCAGATCACAGACGGTTCAGGGTTCAGATACAGGGCGTTGAGGTCACACTGACTGACAATCTGGGATCGAATAAAAGGCGGGTTTACCCGCCTTTTCTTTTGGCCAGAAACCAGAGGCAGAAAACCCTGCATTTACGCCGTAGTGCAAAAGCTTTTCTTGCACTTTGCCTGTGATTGCGACATAAAGCTGTAGCCTGAGGCTGAACAGTCCGGCACTATATCAGCGTTGCTCCCCACCGGCATAAAACAGTTCAGACTGTCAATTCTCCGGATAACACATGCGACCAGATCACTCTGCGCTCGCTTTGGGCTCAACAACGCCACTATAGCGGCTGTTTTACTTCCGGCAGCAACGCTTAAACATACGCAGTTGAGGAGATTGCGCTGTGTTTTAAGTTTTCTTTTTATCCTCCGGCTGTCCCGCCGGATCGCCAGTTCCATTCAGGAGTAATGATCATGGCATTCCTCGCCGACGCACTGTCCCGCGTAAAACCATCTGCCACAATCGCTGTCAGCCAGAAAGCACGTGAGCTGAAAGCTAAGGGCAAAGATGTTATCAGCCTTGGTGCAGGTGAGCCGGATTTTGATACCCCTGATAATATTAAACAGGCAGCCATCGACGCGATCACCCGCGGCGAAACCAAATATACCCCGGTTTCCGGTATTCCTGAACTGCGCAAAGCCATTGCTGCGAAGTTCAAGCGTGAAAACGGTCTGGACTATACATGGGAGCAGACCATTGTCGGCACCGGCGGCAAGCAGATCCTGTTCAACGCATTAATGGCAACCCTCAATCCGGGCGATGAAGTGATCATCCCTGCGCCATATTGGGTAAGCTATCCGGAAATCGTTGCCCTGTGCGGCGCAACACCGGTTACAGTTGAAACCACAATGGACAACCAGTTCAAGCTGCAGGCGGCGGATCTGGAAGCTGCGATTACGCCAAAAACCAAATGGCTGATCCTCAACATGCCGTCCAACCCGACCGGTGCAGCCTATACGGAAAGCGAAATCAAAGCGCTGACCGATGTTCTGCTGCGTCATCCGCAGGTCTGGATCCTGACCGACGATATGTATGAGCATCTCGTTTACGGCGATTTCAAATTCATGACCCCTGCGCAGGTTGAGCCAAAGCTCTATGACCGTACATTGACCATGAACGGCGTTTCCAAAGCCTATGCCATGACCGGCTGGCGCATTGGTTATGCAGCAGGCCCGCTGCAGCTGATCAAAGCCATGGATATGGTACAGGGTCAGCAGACCTCCGGCGCCTCCTCCATTGCGCAATGGGCAGCGGTTGAAGCACTCAACGGCCCGCAGGATTTCATCGAAAAGAACAAGGCAATCTTTCAGGGTCGCCGCGATCTCGTTGTTTCCATGCTCAATCAAGCCAGCGGCATCACCTGCCCGACACCGGAAGGCGCATTCTACGTCTATCCGTCCTGTGCAGGCCTGATCGGCAAAACCGCACCTTCGGGCAAGGTTATCGAAACCGACGAAGATTTCGTATCCGAACTGCTGGAAGTTGAAGGCGTAGCCGTTGTTCATGGCTCGGCCTTTGGTCTCGGACCAAACTTCCGCATTTCCTACGCAACTTCCGAAGCTCTGCTGGAAGAAGCCTGCATCCGCATTCAGCGTTTCTGCGCCTCATTACGTTAAGATCAATGCATAAATGATCAAAAGCCCCGAACGGCATACCGTTCGGGGCTTTTTATTTATACGGACTGCCGGTAAGGACGCAGCTTCATTGCGATGTAATAAACAGCACCGCCAATCAGCACACCAAAAAACCAGCCATAGATTGACCACCAGTCCGGCAAAATAGTCGTCAGCAAAGGCAGAATGCTGGAAAACAGCGAACCGGCAACTGTTGCAATCAATGCATTAATGTTCCAGCCGCCGGTGAAGCGATATTCGCCGTTCTCCTGATAAAGGGCTGCAACATTCACCTCCCCTTTCGCGATCAGATAATAATCAACGAGAATAATACCAAAGAGCGGCCCCATCGTTGCACCGATCGCATTCACGAAAGTCGCTGCATTGCCCTCCCATGGCGCAAAAGGATAGAGCAGCAAGGCAATCAGCGCCGCAATATAGCCGCCCTTTTTAAAGTCGATATAGCGCGGCAAGGTATTGCAAAAATCAAAGGCCGGTGACACGAAATTGGCAAC
>JAIRVW010000060.1 GCA_031253705.1 Brucellaceae bacterium | reverse complement strand
CACAACGATTTTCGGACGCAGCATCAATGCACGGGCAATGGCAACGCGCTGCCGCTGACCACCGGAAAACATATGCGGATAGCGTGAGGCGTGTTCTGCCCGTAATCCGATACGTTCGAGCATAAGTGCAACTGCTTCCTTGCGTGCATTCCGCTCCATCGTAGTATTGATCTTCAGTGGTTCTTCCAGAATATCGCCGATACGTTTACGAGGATTGAGCGAGCCGTAAGGATCCTGAAAGACGAGCTGAACTTCTGTACGTAAAGCCGAAAGCTGTTTCGGCGTGGCACTTGCAATATCAATGTCGCGGATTTTGAGCGATCCGGCTGTCGGTGCCTCAATCATTGTGACAAGACGTGCCAGTGTTGACTTGCCGCAACCGGATTCTCCGACCACGGCCAGTGTTTTACCGGCTTCAATCGCGAAACTGACATGTTTGACCGCATGAAGCACGAGCGGTGCGGATAGCAGTCCTTTTGACAGAACATAATCGCGTTGCAGTCCTTGTGCTTCCAGCACAATTGCAGGGTTATGGGCTGAAGTCATTATTCACCCTCCAGCGGAAAATGGCAGCGCAGCCCGCCTGCTGCCGATAAAGCCAGCGGCGGACGTTCAATTGTGCATTTGGCCCGGCTGAAACGACAACGCGGGGCAAAGACACAGCCGTTCAGCCGGTCAAATGCTCCCGGTACATTGCCCGGAATAACACTCAGTCTGCGTTTGTCGCGGTTGCGTTCGGGCAGACCTTCCAGCAAGGCTGCGGTGTAAGGATGGCGCGGCTGTTCAAAGAGTGAGCGTGTCGGCTGTTCTTCCACCTGCTGGCTGGCATACATGACCATGACACGGTCGGCTGTTTCAAAAACCACGCCCATATCATGGGTAATCAAAACAAGTGTCATTGCATTTTCCTGCTGCAATGAGGACAGCAGTTTCAGAATTTCTGCCTGTAATGTGACATCCAGCGCTGTGGTCGGTTCATCGGCAATCAGCAAGCGAGGATTGCCCGCAAGCGCCATGGCAATCATAACGCGCTGGCACATGCCGCCGGACATCTGATGGGGATAGGAGCGCATGCGTCTTTCCGGGTCGGGTATGCCGACTTTGGCCAGCAGTTCTGTTGCTGCGGTCTCCAGTGCGCGTTTACTGCCGTTCATGTTGCGGCGCAGGGCTTCAATCATCTGAAATCCGACGCTGAAACACGGATTGAGAGATGTCATCGGCTCCTGAAAAATCATGGCGATTTCTCTGCCAAAGAGTTGTCGCCGTTGTTTTTTGGGAAGGGTCAGCAAGTCAACGCCGTTAAACGTCAGCTGATCTGCAGTGATGCGGGCATTGCGCGGCAAAAGCCCCATCAAAGCCAGCATAGTAACGCTTTTTCCCGAGCCGGATTCACCGACAATGCCAAATACTTCACCTTCCTGAAGGCTGAGATCCAGTCCGTTCACTGCGCGGAATGTGCCGTTTGCTGTCGGGAAATCCACACTGAGATTGCGCATTTCTAAAAAAGCCATGGGTGCATCCTATCGCTTGAGTTTAGGATCGAGCGCGTCACGAAGACCGTCACCCAATATGTTGAAAGCAAGAACCGTGATTAAGATCGCCAGTCCGGGATAGGTGACAACCCATGGCGCGGCCTGCAGAAATTTCAGCGAAGAAGCGAGCATCGAGCCCCATTCGGGTGTGGGCGGCTGTGCGCCCAATCCCAGAAATCCCAATGCTGCGGCATCGAGAATTGCGGCAGAAAAACTCAACGTTGCCTGAACAATCATAGGCGCAAGACAATTGGGCAGGATGGTATCAAACATCAGTCGTGTTTTGCCGGCACCTGCCACGCGTGAGGCAACCACATAGTCTTTAGTGACTTCGGTCAGTACTGCCGCGCGCATCAGGCGGGCATAATGCGGCAGAAACACAATAGCGACCGCAATCATTGCATTGATAAGGCCGGGGCCGAGAATAGCAACAATAACAAGGGCTAACAGCAGGCTTGGTACTGCAAGCAGAATATCCATCACACGCATGATCACGGCTTCAGTGGCACCGCGATAAAAGCCGGACAGCAGACCCAGTGTACCGCCAAGGAACAGCGAGAAAGTCACAACGATGAAACCGATGGTCAGAGACAGACGTGTTCCGTAAATGAGACGGGACAGCAGGCAGCGCCCCAGATCATCGGTGCCGAGCGGAAACTCCCATGAACCGCCCGCATACCATGCAGGCGGCTGCAATAAATGATCGCGATATTGTTCTGCAAGACTATGCGGAGCGATGAAATCGGCAAAAACAGCGCTGAAAATCAGTACTGTAATAATGGTCAGGCCAAGCATTGCCCCGAAGTTACGGCGCAGCGAGTACCATGTTTCACCAATCATTGTTTTAGGCGCGACAGGTGTGTTTTGTGTCGTGGTCATCATGCGCTCCTATCTGTGCCGGATTCTCGGGTTGAGCATTCCGTAGAGCAGATCAACCATCAGATTAACGAAGATGATCAGGGAAGAGACGATCAGAACGCCGCCCTGAAGAACCGGATAGTCACGCCGCGCAATGGCCTCAATCAGCCATTTTCCGATGCCCGGCCATGAGAAGATTGTTTCCGTTATGATAGCGCCGCCAAGCAGAATGCCGACCTGCAGCCCGATGACTGTCACCACCGGTATCAGCGCATTGCGCAAGGCATGAAGGCCGACAACACGCAGGTCGCTGAGACCTTTGGCATGGGCTGTGCGCACATAATCCTGCCCCAGCACTTCCAGCATTGCCGAGCGTGTCATACGCGCAATGACTGCAAGCGGCAGGGTTCCGAGAACTATGGCAGGCAAAATCAGATGCGACAGAGCGGATTTGAAGGCACCTTTTTCATCCGACAGCAGCGTGTCTATCAGCATGAAACCGGTTACATGATCGACAAAATAATCCGCGCCAAGGCGCCCTGATACCGGTGTCCATTGCAGATTGACGGAGAATGTCAGGATCAGGAGCAGGCCCCACCAAAAAATCGGCATGGAATAACCGGTCAGGGAGGTGATCATCAGGCCGTGATCGATAATGGTGCCCCTGCGTGATGCTGCCCAGACGCCGACAGGAACACCCACCAGCACACCGATCAGCACAGCACATAAAGTGAGCTCAACCGTTGCAGGAAACAGGGTGAGAAATTCGGAAAGAACCGGTTCACCTGTTGAGAAGGATGTCCCGAAATTGCCGTGCAAGATATTGGCAACATAGTCGAAAAACTGTGCCGGAAGGGATTTGTCGAGCCCCATCTGATGCAGGATTTCCGCATGTCTTTCAGGCGAAATACTGCGTTCACCCAAGCGGACTTCAACCGGATCTCCCGGCACCAGACGAATGAGGGTGAATGTTAAAAGAACGATGCCGACAAATGTCGGAACCATCAGAAGGCTACGGCTGAGAATAAACCTGATCATGAAGTATCCGCTGATGCAAAGAAGAATTCCGGAGTATCAACCGGCGGAAACCACGAGGATTTCCGCCATGAGACGGGAGGGCTTATTCTTCGATATCGACATCCTCGAAGATCGCATTGCTGAGCGGATGAATGCTGTAGTTCTTCACCTTCTTATTGGTGACAATATAGATGAAACCATAAGCGGTCGGCAGCCACGGAGCTTCTTCATGAAAGATTTCCTGTGCTCTTTCATAGAGTTTTGTGCGCTCAGCAACATCGCTGATCGTCTTGGCTTTCGCGACAAGATCTGAATATTCCTGATTGCACCACCGTGCCAGATTTTGGCCGCCGGGGCGGGCATTTTCGCAGGAAAGATTGACATACATGAAGTTGTCCGGATCACCATTGTCACCGATCCAGCCATATTGGCCCAGCGTATGTTCACCCGCCTGCAAGCGTTTGCGATATTCACCCCATTCATAGCTTTTGATATCAACTGTCACGCCGACTTTAGCAAAATCGGCCTGCATCATTTCAGCCAGTTTACGGGCGTCCGGATTATAAGGGCGGGTTACAGGCATGGCCCAGAGATCAACGGAGAGCTTGTCAACGCCTGCTTCTTTCAGCAGGTTTTTTGCCTTCTCTACGTCATAAGGATAGGGCTTGATCGCCTTATTAAACGACCAGATTGTCGGCGGAATAGGGTTTGTAGCGAGCGTACCCGCATCACGGAAAACCGCTTTGAGAATGGCCTCGCGGTCGACCGCCATGATTAAGGCCTGACGCACGCGTTTGTCATCGAACGGCTTCTTACTGGTATTAAAGGCGACATAGCCTAGATTAAGCCCTTCCTGTTCGTGCACAACAATATTCGGGTCTTTTTTCAGGTTCGGAATATCGGCAGGGTTCGGATAGGGTGCGATATCACATTCGCCTGCCTGTACTTTGGCCATGCGAACCGTGGCATCCGGTATGATGGTGAAAACCAGCCGGTCGAGTTTTGGTTTTCCGCGATAATAATCGGGATTAGCCTCATAACGGATGGTGGCATCTTTCTGATAGTTCAGGAATTTAAACGGCCCTGTCCCCACCGGCATTTGGTCGACCTGTGTCGGGGTGCCTGCTGCCAGCATTGCATCCATATATTCTTTGGAATGGATTGAGGCGAAGGTCATGCCGATGCTGGCCAGAAATGTTGCATCCGGTTTATTCAGCGTAAACTTGACGGTGTTATCGTCGGTTTTTTCAATAGATTTGATCAGGTCGGGAAAACCCATATCGTTGAAAAAATAGTAAGCGCCGCCCGAAACTGTGTAATACGGGTGATCCTTTTTCCACATGCGGTTGAAGGTTTCGAGAACATCGTCGGCGTTCAGCGTGCGGCTTGGTTTGAAATATTTTGTTGTCTGAAACGGAACATTTTTACGAAGATGGAAGGTATAGACCAGCCCGTCCGGTGAAATATCCCAGGACTCTGCGAGGCTCGGACGTATCTTGGTTGAACCTGGCTCAAAATCGACAAGGCGGTTGAAGACTGTACGTGAAGCATTCAGGCTTGTGCCTGTTGTGTTGATCTGCGGATTGAAATTTTCCGGACTGCCCTCGGTGCAGTAAACCAGTGTTTTGGCTGATGCTGTTGACGCGAAAAGCATCGCGGTGAGACCAAGCAGCAATCCCCTGAATGTGCATGCGTTCATCAGTTCCTCCAAGATTTATATTGTTATT
>JAIRVW010000036.1 GCA_031253705.1 Brucellaceae bacterium | reverse complement strand
GAAATGCTGCCGATGATCGTGTCCTCCAACCTCGCCAAGGGTGCGGTTGCCATGTCCCGCCGCAAAGTTGTGGTGAAGCGCCTCAACGCCATTCAGAATTTCGGCGCGATGGATGTGCTCTGCACCGATAAAACCGGCACGCTGACACAGGATAAAATCATCCTCGAACATCATGTGAACAGCAAAGGCGAACGGGACGACCATATTTTCCGCCTTGCATGGCTCAACAGCTATCATCAGAGCGGTATGAAAAACCTGATGGATCAGGCGGTTATCCGTTTTGCCAGCGGTCTCGGCGATGTACTGCGCTCCGCATCCTTCTACCGCAAAATCGATGAACTGCCGTTTGACTTCATCCGTCGTCGTCTGTCCGTTGTGGTTGAAGGTATTCACGGTGATCATCTGCTGATCTGTAAAGGTGCCGTGGAAGAAATGCTCGCCATTGCCACACAGGTCAAAGAAGGCACGCAAATTCTGCCGCTGGATGATAAACGCCGCGCAGAACTGACAGCCATTGCCCGCGCCTATAATCAGGATGGTTTCCGTGTTCTGGTGATTGCCACACGCGATATTCCGCAGGGTTCGGCCAAGCCGCAATATAGCGAAAATGACGAATGTGAGCTGACTGTAGAGGGTTTCCTGACCTTCCTCGATCCGCCGAAAGAAACTGCCGCTCCTGCCCTTGCAGCGCTGCGTGCCAATGGTGTGAATGTCAAAGTTCTGACCGGCGATAATGAAATCGTCACCACCAAGATCTGCCGCGAAGTCGGGCTGGAACCGGGCACACCGGTGATGGGACGCGATGTCGAAAAAATGGACGACGCCACGCTGCGGCTGACCGTTGAAGACACCACGGTTTTCGCCAAGCTGACACCGTTGCAGAAATCCCGCGTGCTCAAAGCCTTACAGGCCAATGGTCACACGGTCGGCTTCCTCGGCGACGGGATCAATGATGCACCGGCGCTGCGCGATGCGGATGTGGGTATCTCTGTCGACAGTGGTGCTGATATTGCCAAGGAATCCGCTGATATCATCCTGCTGGAAAAGAGCCTGATGGTGCTTGAAGAAGGTGTTATCAAAGGTCGCGAAACCTTCGGTAATATCATCAAATATCTCAACATGACGGCCAGCTCGAACTTCGGTAACGTTTTCTCCGTTCTGGTTGCCTCTGCCTTCATCCCGTTCCTGCCGATGCTGGCAATCCATCTGCTGATCCAGAACCTGATGTATGACATCTCGCAGCTGGCTCTGCCTTGGGACAAAATGGATAAGGAGTTCCTGAGCAAACCGCGCAAGTGGGATGCAAAGAATATCGGCCGCTTCATGCTCTGGATCGGGCCTACCTCTTCGATCTTCGACATCACGACTTTTGCACTGATGTGGTATGTTTTTGCAGCCAATTCGCCGGAAATGCAGTCGCTGTTCCAGTCCGGCTGGTTCATTGAAGGCCTGCTGTCCCAGACACTCGTTGTGCATATGCTGCGTACCCAGAAGATCCCGTTCATCCAGAGCACTGCCGCTTTGCCGGTGATGCTGATGACAACGCTGGTAATGGCAATCGGTATCTATATTCCGTTCTCACCGCTGGGTGCTGCTGTCGGCCTCGTGCCGCTCCCATGGGAATATTTCCCTTGGCTGGCCGGTACGCTCATCAGCTACTGTATCGTCGCGCAGGGTATGAAAGCCATTTATATCCGCCGCTTCGGCCAGTGGTTCTAAGTCGGGGTTCTGAGTTGACCAAGTGAGATGACGGGCAGGCAAATCTGCCCGTCATCTTTTACAAGAACAGGATATGCCTCATGACCTCTATCAACCGGCTATCTCCGCTTTACTTTCAGGTGTCACATCCGCGAAAACAGCCACCGCGCAAAGGGCGGAAATCCGCACCGCAATTTCAGAATAAACCGCCGAGAAAGCTCGGCTGGTTCGCCCGCCTGCTCTGCCTGTTTCTGCTCAGCCTGTGCAGCCTCATTCAGAGTGTCACCACATTTCTGCTGCGCAGGAAACGTCTCTCGCCTAAACGACGGAAACAATTACTGGCCTATCATGCCACACTCAACGAAGCGGCAATCCGTATGTTACGGCGCTAAAAAACGGAGAGGTTGCCCTCTCCGTTTTTCTTTGTCTTATCAGCGCTCTCAACCAGCCAGTGTATAGGCGGTTTTAACAGTGGTGTAGAACTCCGCCGCATAGCGACCCTGCTCACGGGAGCCGTAGCTGGAGCCTTTGCGACCACCGAAAGGTACGTGGAAATCCACGCCCGCTGTCGGCAGATTGACCATCACCATGCCTGCATCCGAATTGCGCTTGAAATGTGTGGCATATTTCAGGCTTGTAGTCGCAATGCCGGAAGACAAGCCAAAAGCTGTATCATTGGCAGTTGCCAAAGCTTCTTCATAGGATTTAACGCGGATGACACTGGCCACAGGGCCAAAGATTTCCTCGCGGGAAATGCGCATCTGGTTGGTTGCTTCCGTGAACAAGGCAGGCTGCAGATAGAAGCCCGGTGTGCCGCGTTCCAGATGCTCACCGCCGAAGGCCAGTTTCGCGCCTTCCTGTGCGCCAAGCGCAATATAATCCATATCTTGCTTCAGCTGGCTGCCATCAACCACAGGGCCGATATGAGTGCCGGTTTTCAGCGCATCATCAATCACCAGTGTTTTCATACGGGCGACCAGTGCATCAACGAAACGGTCATGAATGCCTTCCTGCACAATCAGACGCGATGAGGCTGTGCAACGCTGACCGGTGGAGAAGAAGGATGAATTGAGTGCGGCATCAACCGCCACATCAAGATCGGCATCATCCAGAATGACAAACGGGTTTTTACCGCCCATTTCCAGCTGGAATTTACGGTTATGGACGATAGAGGCCGCCGCAACGCGCTGGCCGGTGCCGGTGGAGCCGGTAAATGTCAGCGCATGCACATCAGCGCTGTCCAGAATAGCCTGACCAACAACCGAGCCCTTGCCCATCACCAGATTGAGCACGCCTTTCGGCAGACCCGCACGGTGCAGAATATCAACAATCGCATGGGCGCAACCCGGCACCAGATCAGCCGGTTTGAACACAACGGTATTACCATAGCAAAGTGCCGGTGCGATCTTCCATGCCGGAATAGCAATCGGGAAATTCCACGGCGTGATAATACCGACGACACCGACAGGCTCACGGGTGATTTCAACGCCAATATTCGGACGCACAGACGACAGCACTTCACCGGCTAAGCGCAGAGCTTCGTTGGCGAAGAAGTCGAAAATCTGCGCAGCGCGCATGGTTTCGCCAATAGCTTCCGGCAGGGTTTTACCCTCTTCGCGCGCCAGCAGACGGCCGAGCTCTTCTTTGCGTGCCAGAATTTCATCTGAGGTTTTGCGCAGGATCGCATGGCGCTCCATGATGCCTGAGCGTGACCATGACGGGAAAGCCGCCTTGGCTGCCGCAATCGCATTCAGCGCATCGGTCTGTGTAGCGCGGGCATATTCGCCCACCACATCATTGGTATCAGACGGGCTGATATTCGGGATTGCCTCGCCGCCAACCCATTCGCCGTTGATCAGATTTTTATGCAATGTCATATCCTGCAAACTCCCCTTTGCGTGCCGCCCGAATGTTCCATAATGCCGGCAGCATCTACGTATATGATGCATCAAGCTAATATGATTTATCGCCCGCTGACTATGGCTGAGACCTGATCAAGCGATGATCATTCGGAATGATCGTGATATATCAGTCATTATATGAAGTTTCCGGCGCTGTCACTACACAATATTCGTTTGAAAGCGGATTGGCCGGCTCTTTGATAATGCCCGCCGCATCCTATATAATCAGAAGAGGACTGATCGGAGATTATCATGATTATCGGCGAGGCAGAAAAAGCATCCGGCATCTC
>JAIRVW010000453.1 GCA_031253705.1 Brucellaceae bacterium | reverse complement strand
TATAACAGCACAACAGGCACTAAGCATGACGACATGATCTGGCGGATTCAGTCGGGTGTAGATGGTCTTTTCTATGAGGATGCGAACAGCACAGTTGTGGGTTCGGTAATTGCGAATTTGGGCACTGTGTCTTCTGATGTTTATTCGGTTTTTGGATCCGGAAAAATAAACACGACCGGAGTTGGTATCGGAGCAACGGCCACCTGGTACAATGATACCGGTCTTTATCTCGATGCACAGACAGGTATCAATTGGTACATTACTGATATGGATTCTGCCAATACCAGGACATCACTCATTCATAACAACAGCGCGCATGGACTGGCGGCGAGCCTTGAAACAGGCAAGAATATCAGGATTGATGACCACTGGAGTATCACACCTCAGGCACAACTCTCTTATTCGAATGTTGATTTCAATAGCTTTGCTGATCGCTATGGGTCGGATGTCTCATTGCAAGGTTCAAACAACCTTACAGGCCGGTTGGGCGTCTCGGCTGCCTATAGTGATCGCTGGGCTGATCAGATGAGTCATATAGTCAAATCGAATATTTATGCCGCCGGTAATCTCTATTATGATTTTGCAGGCGGATCACGTATTTTGGTTTCTGATGTAGCTTTTTCAAACGCAGATGCTCCGCTTTGGGCCGGTATCGCTTTGGGTGGATCACTGAGTTGGGCTGATGGTCAATATTCGGTTTATGGCGAGGTTTTGACACAGACCAGTGTTAAAGATTTTTGGAAGAGCAACAGTCTCGGTGTGAAAGCCGGAGTGTCAATGCACTGGTGAAATCAGAAGTACGAGCAAGTTCAGAGGTTATGTTGCAAAAATTCTTTCAGGGGCTTTCTGCCTTTCCGCTAACGCCTGTAACTGCGGATGGCGTGGTGAATACTGATATGCTCGGTCAGATGCTTGAGAGACTGGTGAAGGCCGGTGTTGCCTCTATTGGTCTGCTGGGAAGTACTGGCACTTATGCCTATCTGGATCGGGATGACAGAGCGCGCGTTCTGGCAACTGCCGTTGAAGTTGTGGGCGGGCGTGTGCCGCTGATTGTCGGTATCGGTACATTGCGCACAGACTGGTCAAAACAGTATGCGCGGGATGCAGAACGGGCAGGGGCGGATGGTCTGTTGCTGGCGCCGGTTTCCTATACGCCGCTATTACCGGATGAGGTGGCGCTCCATTTTGAGGCTGTTGCTAATGAGACTGCGCTGCCGCTTTGTATTTATAACAATCCGGGCACGACGCATTTCAAATTTGAGCCGGAATTGCTTGCACGTATTGCGGCGCTGAAAAACGTTGTTGCGGTTAAAATGCCCGCACCGGCTGACGGTGATTTTGCCGGAGAAATTAACCGCTTGCAAAAAATGACTTCGCCGGATTTTGCCATTGGGTGCAGCGGCGACTGGAATGCTCTGCCGGCACTGCTGGCTGGCGCTGCTGCATGGTATAGTGTGGCGGGCGGATTGTTGCCTGAGCCTGCTCTGCAACTGACACGGGCGGCGCAAGGCGGCAATGTTGCTGAGGCTGAAGGCTGGAACCGTGCGTTTGAGCCGTTATGGGATTTATTCCGCAAATATAGCAGTTTGCGGGTGATGTATGCGATGGCTGATGCACTGGCTTTGCCTGCCGGTCAGCCGCCGGCGCCTTTGATGCCAATCCCTGATGATGCACGGGCGTTGGTTACAGCAGCATTGGATCATTTGCAGAATTATACGGCCGGTAAGGCTGTTTAAAATAACCGGATAAGGCTTGTTATAACAGCTTGAACCTGAGTTGCAGATACAAAAAAGCCCCGGAAATCCGGGGCTTTCTTTTATCCGTATGGATGGATTAGAACTTGTAGTTCACACCAACGCGTACAGTGTGGAACGGAGCCTTAACTTCGCCGAAACGTTCGCCGTTAACATCGTCAAGCTTCAGCTTGCCGAGGTCGGTGTAGAGGTATTCGGTTTTCAGCGTTACGTTGTTGGTCAGTGCGTATTCTGCACCGGCACCTACAGTGTAACCAACTTTAGTGTCGGACTGGGAGAAGTCATAAGCAGAAGCTTTGATCTTACCGTAAGCCACACCACCTGTTGCGTAAACCATGAAGCGGTCAACCGGTGTGTAACCGAGACGAACGCGGGTTGTACCAAACCAGTTGATCTTGGCTTCAGCAGCTTCGCTCTGGCCGTTAAAGCTCAGCTCAGCTTTGGACTTCAGGCCTGCGCCCTGGAAGTCAGTTTCGATACCAACGATGGTCTGATCGAACTGCCAGTTGTAACCAGCCTGGATACCGCCAAGGAAGCCATTGGAGTTGTCTTTAGCAGAAAGACCATCATATACGTTGAGCTTGTTCTGACCACCAGCATAACCGGCGTTCAGACCGATGTAGCCGCCGGTCCATGAGAACGTGTCAGCAACAACAGGAGCTGGTTCATTATAAACGATAGCATCAGCTGCGAAAGCGCTCGTGGAGGAGAGGAGCAGAGCAGCTGCCAGAGTGGTATATTTCATTTGATGAACTCCTTTTAGGTTTCGTTAGAAACATATGATATGCCCCTCAAATTGTCTGTCACAAAAATGCAACAGCAAGTTCTTATCGACTTGAAGTAAATGTGAACGCGTTGACACTTTTCCGCCATAATGTATGGTGCGCGACACTCACGAAAATGTGTGATTTCTCACGGTAATATTATGCTGTCTGACCCGCGCTGTGGCCGGATGCCCATGCCCACTGGAAGTTGTAACCGCCGAGCCAGCCGGTCACATCCACGCATTCTCCAATGAAATAAAGACCTTGCACTTTTTTCGACTCCATTGTCTTTGAGTCGAGTTCACTGGTGCTGACGCCGCCGAGTGTCACCTCTGCTGTGCGGTAGCCTTCGGAACCGGCAGGTTTGATATGCCAGTCCTGAATTGCGGCGACCAGATTTGTTAAGATCTTGTCAGACAAATCAGCCAACGGCTTGTTCAATTGTGTCTTTTCCGTGAAAAACTGAGCTAAGCGGCGGGGTAGTTTCTCTGCAAGAACTGTCTGGACAGACTGTTTTCCGTTCGTTTTTCGTGCATTTTTTAACAATGTGAGGAAGTCAAAGTCCGGCTCAATGGTCAAAATGACCTCATCACCCTCCCGCCAATAGGATGAAATCTGCAGAATCGCAGGGCCGCTCATGCCGCGAAGGGTGAAAAGCAGTGCTTCGCGGAATCGGGTTTTGCCATGACGCAACTCGGCATCGACTGCGATTCCCGACAGCGGGCTGATTTGCTCCAGCAGGTTGGGTTCCAGTGTCAGCGGTACGAGGCCGGGACGGGTTTCGATCAGGCTATGGCCGAACTGGGTTGCAACCTGATAGGCGAAGCCGGTTGCACCCATTTTAGGAATGGATTTGCCGCCGGTGGCAATTACCAGCGACTGCGCTTCGATTTTGCCGTAACTTGTTGTGATCGCAAAACCATCTGCGGTCTTGCCGATATCTGAAATCGTCGTGTTGAGATCAAGTCGCACATTGGCCTGCTGCATTTCGGTGCGCAGCATATTGATAATGTCTTTGGCGCTGTGATCGCAGAACAGTTGCCCTAAGGTTTTTTCATGCCAGCTGATGCCGTACTGATCGACCATGGCGATGAAATCCTGCGGTGTGAACCGTGCCAAAGCGGATTTGCAGAAATGCGGATTGGCGGACAGGTAGTTTTTGGCGCTGGCATGGATATTGGTGAAATTGCAGCGTCCGCCACCGGAAATACGGATCTTGTCACCCGCAGATTTTGCATGATCAATGAGGACGACCGAGCGTCCCCGCTGACCCGCGCGGATTGCGCACATCATTCCGGCAGCACCGGCACCGATAATTACAACGTCTTTTTTCTCAATCACGGTGAGGCTTTCTGATCCGGATAATAAGAGGGAAGGGCTTATATAAAGCAAAAAAGGCAGCCGTCGAGCGCTGCCTTCCATTGTCGTGTCTGTATAGTGTTTATGTCAGCGGAAGCTGACACCTGCATTGCGCATCTGGTTCATCATGGTTTGCAGGGAACCGCCGATATCAATCGCGCGACTTAAATCCGGAAGCACGGTGACATTAAAGCCCTGTGTCACGGCATCGAGTGCAGAATAGGCCACACAGAAATCGGTAGCCAGACCTGCCAGTGTTATATTTTTGATGCCGCGTTCTTTTAAGTAACCACCCAGACCTGTCGGGGTCATGTGATCATTCTCAAAGAAGGCCGAATAGCTGTCGATGGCTTTGCGATAGCCTTTGCGGATAACCATCTCAGCTTTTGTCCATTGCAGGTCGTTATGGAATTCCGCGCCATGTGTGCCCTGTACACAATGATCCGGCCACAGCGTTTGTTTACCGTACGGCATAGTGATCATTTCATAAGGCGCGCGGCCTTCATGCTGAGACGCAAAGCTGGAATGATCTGCCGGATGCCAGTCCTGTGTCAGGATAACATGGTCGAACAGCGCAATCTCCTGATTGATACCCGCAATGATTGTATCGCCGCCGGTGACGCCCAATGCACCTCCGGGACAAAAATCATTCTGTATATCGATAACGATAAACGCATTTGTATTTTGATCGCGTTTCGTCATGCTGCTCTCCCGTCGCTCTCATTTCTGACTTCGATCAGTGACGAAAGAGCAGTAAAAGGTCAAGCCCTGAGCGTTTACGCCTCAATCTCCACACGGCCGAGCGGATGCGAACAGCAGGCGAGAATATAGCCTTCTTCAATTTCATCATCACGAATGCCGCCATTATGGTTCATCGTGGTTTCGCCGCTCAGGCATTTGACCTTACAGGTGCCGCAGACGCCGAATTCGCAGGCGCTTGGTATTTTCAGGCCGCCGTTACGTGCGGCCAGCAATACCGTATCTGTCGGGCTGCACTGTACTTCCATGCCGGACAGGGTGAAGATAACGCTCGGCGCCTCTGTATCCGCATCCGTTGCGGATGCTTCAAGCGCGGCGGGTACCGGTATGGCAGGCGCTTCAGAGGCGGGCTGAAAGCTCTCCTGATGATAATTGTCCATATTGAAGCCGTTGGCTTCCAGCATTTCACGCACAGCCCGCATGAAAGGCTCAGGCCCGCAACAAAAGACGGTGCGATCGCGGAAATCCGGTGCGGAAATATCAATAATACTGTGACTGATGCGACCGTGAACACCGCTCCAGACATTGCGGGCGATGGAGCGCTCAACCACCAGCTGGAGGCGCAGACTATCCATGCGGCTGGCCAGCAGTTCCAGCTCTTTACGGAAGATGATCTCATCCGGTGAGCGTGCGCAATTGAGAAACACGACATCGCTGTCGGGCTGCGTATCATAGAGAAAGCGCGTCATCGACATCATCGGGGTGATGCCGGAACCGGCTGAAATAAAGAGATATTTCTTGCCCGGATGTGAAACCAGCGAGAAATCACCCGCAGGTCCGAAAGCTTTGAGCTGCATACCGGGACGCATATTATCCAGCATCCAGCGGGTGCCGATACTGCCTGCCTGAGCCTTGATGGTGATGGAGACCGAATAAGGGCGCGACGGTGTGGAGGACAGCGTATAAGTGCGCATGACCGGCTCCGGTGCGGCCGGTATTTCAATGGTGATGAACTGACCCGGCATATAGCGGAACCAGTTATTATTCTCCGGCGTGCGGAACGAGAAAGTCATCACGTCCGGCGCTTCTTCAATCGCCGCATCACATTCCAGAACCTGAAGCCTGTCGTTCCACGGCAGCATTTCATCAAGATATTTCATAGGTGCTGCTCTCTGCTTGAGGAGGCATTCATGCTGAATTGTTTTATTCCGGTTTTCCGGAATGCGGCGGCACTCCGGAAAACCGCTATTTTGTTCAGGCGACGCGGCTGAGCTTCGCGACTTCACCTTTCAGGCGCGGAGTGATGAAATTGCCGTACCATTCAAGGAACTGCATCACGCCGCCTTCATGTTCTACGGAGTAAGGGCCAGGCTGATAGGCCGGTGAGCGGATGCCTCTGGCGTTTTCTTCCACAATCCGGCGATCCTGATCATTGGTCTCAATCCAGACATGGGTCAGTTCTTCGAGATTATAATCAACGCCTTCAACGGCATCCTTGTTGACCATCCATTTGGTGGTGACCATGGTTTCCTCAGCGCTGATCGGCAGCACGCGGAAGGAGATCGCGTGATCGATCATCACATGGTTCCATGTGGACGGATAGTTGAACAGCAGCATCGCACCGATTTTGGAAGCCTTCACCTCAGGGCTTAAGCCCTTGGCAACCGCAGGCTTCCCCGACATTGTATAACTCTCTGCATCGCGCAGCAGCGGAATGCGGGCAATACGATACTGGCCGCTTTCCGACATGTTGAATTTGGCAGGCAGGCCGGTATCTTCACAGCGCTGCCAGAGCTGGTTGGTTTCCGCATCATCCAGCATGCCCTGTACGCCGGTTGCGCTCGGGGCTTCAGGATAGGTGCGGCACAGTTCCGGATGGTTGCCCGCGCAATGATAGCATTCGCGGTTATTTTCCCAGACCAGCTTCCAGTTGCCTTTTTCAATAATGGTGCTTTCGAAAGCCACTTTTGCATCTTTAATCTGATGCGGTGCCAGATATGGCTCAACCATTGCGCTGAAGGCACCGAAATCCGGCGCTTCATCAGCGACGCAGATATAGATGTAACCGGCGACGGTTTCACAATGCACTGTTTTCAGACCGAAATCAGCAGGGTTGAAATCAGGGCCGACCTGACGGGCAAAAAGCAGTTTGCCGTCCAGATCATAAGTCCACTGGTGATAAGGGCAGACGAGACGCGCCGTGGTGCCTTTTTCTGCGGTGCAGATGCGGGAGCCGCGGTGTCGGCAGGTGTTGTGAAAGGCACGGATGCCGCCCTGACTGTCGCGCACAACAATCACCGGATAATCACCGATCTGCACAGTGATATAGCTGCCGGCTTTCGGCAATTCACAATCATGGCCAACGAAAATCCATTCGCGATACCAGATATGTTCAAGATCCAGTTTGTAATAGTCAGGATCGGTATAGAATTTCTGTCCGAGACTGAAATTCGGGTCGCGCCCCAACAAGTCACTCAGCATTTGATTGCGGACGTCCATGATATGCCTCGCATAGCGTTGTTCATCGGGGGTGCCAGACGGCTTATTCCGGACTTTACTGTCGCTTTGCTATAGCTTGTGAGCGACATGCCGCTGCGTCTGATCCCGTATGGGTCTGGTTTGTGTTAAGTCTCAGAATATTTCTCTCAAAACTGCTCTGATTACGCTCATTCAACCATTGAAATATCAGCGGTGCGCATACGAAAACGACATGCGCTTCGCATAAAGACGACACGCCAAAGCGTCGCACAAATAAAGCCTGTTCAGTCGCGTGCAGCCGTGCTTTTCTGTTATCTCAGGAAGAAGCGCAGCCAACAGATCAGAGGCGGAGGAACGCATTTATGAAACGCTCGGAAATTAATGAGATTATCCGCGAGAGTGACCGCTTTATCCGGTCATTCGGGTTTGTGATGCCGCCTTTTGCTTACTGGTCGCCGGAGGAGATGCATACACGCGTCAAAGATGACAGTGCGGCGATCCGGAATGCGCGCCTCGGCTGGGATATTACTGATTACGGGCAGGGGCGTTTTCATGATCTGGGGCTGTGTCTGTTTACCGTGCGCAACGGACAGGCCGAAGACCTGAAAAAAGGCACCGGCATGCTCTATGCCGAGAAGATCATGATCTCGCGGGAAAACCAGCTGTCGCCGATGCATCGCCATGTGATGAAGACAGAAGACATTATCAATCGCGGCGGCGCCAAACTGGTGCTGGAGATGTTTACCTCCAATGCCGATGGTTCGATTGACGAGGTTAGCGATGTGGT
>JAIRVW010000447.1 GCA_031253705.1 Brucellaceae bacterium | reverse complement strand
TTCGCCGTTGCGCGGTAATATTCCGTTGTTTGTCGGCGCAACAGCCGTTGATGATTACACTGTCGATATTGAAGTGTCGTCGCCAAGCCCGCTTTTCCTCAATGACATGACCAATATTTTTATGTTCGATGCGGACTGGCTGGTGAAAAATAATTCTGAAATGCCGACTGATGTTGGCGGCCAGGTTGAAGGTTACACAACCTTCCATACCAATGGTACAGGCCCGTTTCAGCTGGAAAGCCGTGTGCCGGACAGCAAGACCATTCTGGTGAAGCATGACGGTTGGTGGGATACACCAAAGCACAATCTCGACCGTATTGAATTTACCCCGATTGCCTCGCCTGCAACCCGTGTTGCAGCTCTGCTTTCCGGTGAGATTGATCTGGTAGACGGTGTACCGCTGCAGGATGTGAAGCGTCTGGAAAGCACACCGAATATCCGTGTGGAACAGCGTCCTGACCTGCGCACCATCAATCTTGTGTTCAACCGCAAGGAAAAGCTGAACGACGGCCGCGATAATTTCTTCAATGATATTCGTGTGCGTCAGGCTATTGATCATGCGATTGATCGTGACCTGCTGGCCAAGCGCGTGATGCGCGGCATGACCCATACGGCTGGCACAGTGGTTGCGCCGGAAATTCCGGGCTATACGAAAGAGCTGGATATTCCAACCAAATATGATCCGGAACTGTCCAAAAAACTGCTGGAAGAGGCCGGTGCGGTCGGTTCTGAATTCACCTATCTCTGCATGAATGATGAGAGCGTGAATGAAGAAGATGTTTGCTCGGTGATTGTGACCATGCTGAGCCGTGTCGGTCTGAAGCCGAAGATTGATATTGCACCGCGTGCTGTACAGGCACCGAAACGCTCCAGCGGTAAATCCGATATGTTTATGATCGGCTGGGCGAATGAGCCGACACTGGATGCCTATTCGATTCTGGTGCAGGTTCTCTCCACCCGTAAAGGCGCTGCCGGTGTGGCCAATTACGGTGGCTGGTCCTATCCGGAACTTGATGCGCTGACGGAAAAGGCCGCACTGGAAATGGATCGTGATAAACGTCTGGCGCTGGAATCTGAAGCGCTTGGCATTGTCAAATCCGAAGTGATCATGATTCCGCTGCATCAGCAGCCGATGGCATGGGGCATGACCAAGAAGGTGGAAGATGTCACCATTCGTGCCGACAATAAACCACGTCACTGGTTAACACGCGTTACTAAATAAGTCCTGAAACTCCACAAACTCTCACACCTGCATGTGTAAACATGCAGGCTATTTTTTGTTTTAGCGAATGTTCTGATCACAAGATTTAGCAGGGCATTCGCTTGTGTGTATAATTTTGCCTGTAATTATGTAGACAATTTAGTTGACAATGAAATCTGAATTCCACACACTCTCTCCTGTCCGGACAAGCACCATCAAGAGTGAGGAGCCGGTTGTCTTTTTTGGGGAACAAATTCATGAAATTCAGAAAATCGATCCTTGCGGGTCTGATGGCTTTTGCATTGAGCCACACTGCGCATAGTGCTTCTGCTGAAACATTGCGCTGGGGAGCCGCACATGATGTTTATTCAATGGATCCCTATTCCTATGGCGACAGTTATACGATTGCGTTTCTGAGCCACATCTATGAAGGGCTGGTCCGCTATAATGCCGATCTGAAGATCGAGCCTGCCCTTGCAACCAGCTGGGAAATTGTCGGCGAGAACACATGGCGCTTTAAACTGCGCGAAGGTGTGAAGTTTCACGACGGCGCGAATTTCTCTGCCAAGGATGTGCTGGCCTCGCTCACCCGTGTGAGCCATCCGACTTCGCCGCTGCGGGGCAATCTGCCTGCCTATAAATCTGCCAAGATTATTGACGACTACACAATTGATATTGAACTGACGGGGCCTTATCCGCTGCTGCTCAACGACCTGACCAATATTCATATGTTTGATGAGGACTGGCTGGTTAAAAATGACTCTCTGCTGCCGACCGATGTGGGCGGGCAGAAAGAAGGCTATGCCACCTATAATACCAATGGCACAGGGCCGTTCAAACTGGAAAGCCGTGTGCCGGACAGTAAAACTGTACTGGTGAAATTTGACGGCTGGTGGGATAAGCCGCAGCATAATATTGATAAGATCGAATTCACACCGATTACCTCATCGGCAACGCGTGTTGCAGCGCTGCTCGGCGGCGATGTGGATTTCACCGAATCCGCACCAACGCAGGATCTGGCGCGTCTGGCATCTGCCCCGGGTTTACGCCTGATGGAACGTACCGATCTGCGTACCGTGTTTGTCGGTTTCCAGCGTCGTGAGAAGCTACACAACGGCGATGAGAACCAGTTCAACAAGCTGGGCGTGCGTCAGGCTTTTGCCCATGCGCTGGATATGGACCTGATCAAAAAGCGCATCATGCGTGATAAATCGCGCAATGCCGGTACGATTATTGCGCCGGAAATTCCGGGTTATACACCGGAACTGGACACGCTCTATGGTTATGATCTCGACAAAGCCAAAGCGCTTTTGAAGGAAAACGGCGCGGAAGGTTTTCCGTTCACGCTGGTCTGTACCTATGAGAACTATCTGAACGAAGAAGAGCTGTGCAACGGCATGATTTCCATGCTGACGCGTGCCGGTTTCAAGCCGTCGCTGGATATCGGGCCGACAGCGGTGCAGGCACCAAAGCGCACAGCAGGTCAGGCGGATGCCTATATTCTCGGCTGGGCGAATGAACCGATGCTCGACAGCTATTCCATCCTGATGCAGGTCATCCAGACCAAATCCGGTGTTGCCGGTGTGTTTAACTGGGGCGGCTGGTCCTATCCGGAGCTGGACAAGCTGGTGACACAGGCTTCCACGGAAATGGATCGCGAAAAACGTCTGGCCTTGCAGACACAGGCGCTGGAAATCGTGAAGAAAGAAATCATTCAGTTGCCATTGCATCAGCAGCCGATTGCATGGGTGCTCACCGACAAGGTGGAAAGCGTTGTCCAGCAGGCGGATAACAAACCGCGTCACTGGCTGACGGTTCTGAAGAAATAACGAAGCGCATTCCGAAAAGTGTGACGCGGTTTTCGGATCAAAATGCGCTTTAATTTAAAAAAATAGAGTATTTTCAACAATCTGAGGTGGTTTGAAAATACTTTGTCTATGCCGCGATCATGCAGATTGCGGCATAATGTGATTATCCTTGGGAGAGGGAACTGAATGCTTGTATTTATAATCAAGCGACTGGCAAATGCGGCGATGGTTATGCTCGCTGTGGCATTGCTGGCTTTCATGATTTTCCGTTTTGCGGGCGATCCGGTTGAGCTGATGGCCAATGAGCAGATGAGCCAGATCGACCGTGATGCCTTGCGCGAACGGCTGGGGCTGAATGACGGTTTTGTCACGCAATATGTGCGTTTTGTCAGCGATGCTGTTCAGGGCAATTTCGGTATTTCCTACCGCAATGGTCAGGAAGTGCTGGGGCTGATCGCCGAGAGCTTTCCCGCAACGATGGAGCTGGTGATTGTCGCCACGCTTTTGTCGCTGATTATCGGTATTCCGATGGGGGTGATCACGGCCATTCATCGAGGCAAATGGTATACGGAACTGTTTCAGTTCACTTCGATTATCGGTGTGTCTCTGCCAAGCTTTGTGGTCGGTATTCTGCTTATTCTGGTGTTCTCAGTCAGTCTTGGCATGCTGCCCGCCTTTGGTCGCGGTGATGTTGTTCAGCTTGGCTGGTGGTCAACCGGTTTTCTCACCCATTCCGGCCGTCTGGCGCTGATCCTGCCGTCTATTGCATTGTCGCTCTATCAGATTACGCTGATTATGCGTCTGGTACGTGCCGAAATGCTGGAAACCCTGCGCTCGGATTTTGTCAAATTCGCCCGTGCCCGTGGTATCCCGCGTTACCGGATTTACTTCCGCCATGCGTTGCGCAACTGCCTGATGCCGGTTGTAACGATGACGGCGATGAATGTCGGCTCGCTGATCGCTTTTGCGCTGATTACCGAGACCGTGTTCCAGTGGCCGGGTATGGGGATGCTGTTTATTCAGGCTGTGACATTTATCGATATTCCGGTGATGGCCGCCTATCTTTGCATTGTTTCTTTTATCTTTGTTGCGCTGAATACGCTGGTTGATATCACCTATGCTGTGATTGATCCGCGCCTGCGCGCCGCTACACGCTAAGGGGGCTTTCAGTGAATATGAAATCGTTGAAACTGCTCTATTTTTTTGTTTTACGCGCATTTTATCCCGAAAACCGCTTTGCACTTTTCGGAATGCGCTTTGGGGGGCATTCATGACTGACAATATAAACGCCCCGCTTGCGAACCAAAAGTCACGCTGGCAGCGCATGAAAGACAGTGATCTCTGGTGGTCATTCACCCGCAATAAACCGGCAATGGTTTCAGCCGTGTTGCTGGCGCTGATGATTATCACTGCTTTTGCGGCTCCGCTGATCGCTCCGCAAAATCCGTTTGATCCGGCGCAGCTTGATCTGTGGAACTCCGAGCTGCCGCCGATCTGGAATGCGGACGGCCAGTGGCCTTATCTGCTGGGCACAGACACGCAGGGTCGCGATATTCTCTCCGCCATTCTCTATGGCTCGCGTATCTCCATCCTGATCGGTGTGGCCTCAGTCGTGCTGTCGCTGGTCGTGGGCTTAAGCTTTGGTCTGATTGCCGGTTATATGCAGGGCATTATCGACAATCTGCTGATGCGTATCGGCGATGTTCTCCTCTCGATCCCGACCATTCTGATCGCTATTCTGGTTAGCGCTGTGGTGCGCCAGATGCTGCCTGCTGATCTGCGTGACTATGCGGCTGCCGGTGTTCTGGTGCTGGCGATTACACTGTCGGGCTGGGTGCAATATGCCCGTACCGTGCGTGCGCAGACAATTGTTGAGCGCTCCAAGGAATATGTGCAGGCTGCACGCCTGCTCAAGGTGCCTGCACGCCGCATCATGATGTACCATATTCTGCCGAATACGCTGACGCCGATCCTTGTGGCCGCGACGCTTAATTTCGGTATGGCTATCCTCACCGAAGCCACGCTCTCCTTCCTTGGTATCGGCATGCCGCCGAGCCAGCCGAGCCTTGGCACGCTGATCCGTCTTGGTAATCAGTTCCTGTTCTCCGGTCTGTGGTGGATTACCGTTTTCCCTGTCTTGCAGCTCTGCCTGCTGGTTGTCGCCGTGAACGTGCTTGGTGACTGGCTGCGCGATGCTCTCAATCCTAAACTGAGGTAAAAATTATGTCTGATCTTTTGTTACGCAATGTGCGCCCTCATGCAGGTGCAGCCACAGATATTCTGATCCGTAACGGCCGCATCGCTGAATATGGCACAAACCTCAGTGCGGATGGTGTGGCTGTTGAAGATGGTCAGGGACATATTGTTATCCCCGGTCTGATTGATGCCCATACCCATCTGGATAAAACCAATTGGGGGCTCGACTGGCATGTAAACGGCAAGCAGGCGAGTTTGCGCGAGCGTATTGATTTTGAACGTGAAAAGCGTCTTGAAATCGGTCTCGACCCGCATATTCAGTCGATGCGCCATGCCATTGGCCTGATTGCCCACGGCTCCAGCCATATCCGCAGTCATGTGGACATTGATACGACCCATGGTCTGAAAATTCTCGAAGGCGTGTTTGAAACCCGCGAGAAACTCAAAGACCTGATCGACATCGAAATTGTTGCTTTCCCGCAATCCGGTCTGATGGTGATGCCGGGCACATTGGAACTGCTGGATGAAGCACTGAAACAGGGCTGTGAAGTGCTGGGCGGTATCGACCCTTGCGGCATCGACCGTGATCCGAAAGGCCAGCTGGATGCGCTGTTTGCGCTTGCAGTGAAACATGGCAAGCCGATTGATATTCACCTGCACGAATTGGGTGAACTCGGCGCTTTCACCATGGAACTGATTTTCGAGCGTATCCGTGCCAGTGGCATGCAGGGTAAGGTCGCAATCAGCCACGCCTTCACACTCGGTGCGAATGATTATCTGCGTGTTTCGAGCCTGCTTGAGCAGCTGGCAGAGCTGGATGTTGCCATTCTCACCACCGGCGCACCTTCTGTTCCGGTTCCGTCCGTGCTGCGTCTCAAAGAAGCGGGTATCCGCATGGGTGCCGGTTGTGACGGTATCCGCGACACATGGGGCCCGTGGGGGCAGCCGGATATGATTGACCGTGCCAAAGTGATCGGCATGAAAAACGGCCTGCGTCGTGACGTTGATTTGGAACATGTGCTGCATATCTGCTCGCAGGGCGGTGCTGATGTGATGCAGCTGGAAGGCTATGGTCTGGATGTTGGTTGCAAGGCTGACATGACATTGCTCACCGGTCAGACACTGGCTCATGCCGTTGTTGATGTGGCACCACG
>JAIRVW010000445.1 GCA_031253705.1 Brucellaceae bacterium | reverse complement strand
GATGCGCTGGAAATCGGACTGCAGCCTGTCCGTGATCCTTCCGGAAGAATCAGCGAAGAACGTGTGACCGGTCGTGTTGCCGCTGCCGATATGAAATGGGCAATGCGCATGAACATTGCCGGTAAGCGCTCTAGCGCCAAATCACCGGCAGGCGTGCTTGAAGTCGGCGATGTGATCTATGTCGAGAAAAAAGGCGACAGCGGCAGTGCCTACCGCCTGCGTCAGGTGCCGAAAATCTCCGGTGCGCTGGTTGCCATGGATCCGCATACCGGCCGTGTGCTGGCAATGGTCGGCGGTTTCTCCTATGCGCAGTCGGAATTCAACCGCGCGACACAGGCCTATCGTCAGCCGGGCTCATCCTTCAAGCCGTTTGTTTATGCGGCAGCGCTGGATAATGGCTATACACCGGCTTCCGTGGTGCTCGACGGCCCGATCTCTGTTAATCAGGGCGGTTCGCTCGGCGTCTGGAGCCCGAAAAACTATTCCGGTAAATTCGCCGGTCCTTCGACCCTGCGCTATGGTATCGAGCAGTCCCGTAACCTGATGACTGTGCGTCTGGCACAGGATATGGGCATGAAAACCGTTGCGGAATATGCAGAGCGCTTCGGTATCTATGACAAGATGATGCCGGTGCTTTCCATGTCGCTCGGTGCGGGTGAAACCACTGTGCTGCGTATGGTGACCGGCTATTCGATTATGGCGAATGGCGGACGCTCCATTACACCTTCGATGATTGACCGCGTGCAGGATCGTTACGGCAAGACTATTTTCAAACATGATATGCGTCAGTGCCAGAACTGTAATTCAGAAGACTGGAATAATCAGGAAGAGCCTGAGCTGATCGACGAGCGCGATCAGGTGCTTGATCCGATGACTGCCTATCAGATCACCTCGATGATGGAAGGTGTTGTTCAACGCGGTACTGCCCGTATGCTACTGAGCCTGAACCGTCCGATCGCCGGTAAAACCGGTACGACAAATGATGAAAAAGATGCGTGGTTTGTCGGCTTTACGCCGGACATGGTGGTTGGTCTTTATCTTGGTATGGATCAGCCGGCACCGCTTGGCCGCGGTGGTACAGGTTCCGGTCTTGCGGTTCCGGTGTTCAAGGATTTCATGACTGTTGCGCTGCAAGGCGTGCCTAAAGTTGATTTCCGCGTGCCGGAAGGCATGACCATGATTGCGATCAACCGTCGTACCGGTATGCGTGCAACACCGGGTGGTCCTGATGTAATTATGGAAGCCTTTAAGCCGGGTACAGGTCCTGCGGACAGTTATTCGGTGATTGGTGCCGATACGTTCCAGGAAGGCGCGCCGGTGCAGCCGCAGTCTCCGCAGGCGAATAAGGCAATTAACTCCGGATCCGGCGGGCTTTATTAAGGCATCCAATGCCTGAAATATTGACAGGCTTAAACACAATCAGCATACAGGCATTCTGAAAAGTGCCTGTATGCTTTTTTATTAGAGCACTGTGCGCCTGATTGGGCAAACAAAGGTCGCTCTAACACTCTAAAGCCATGTGCTGACACGAATTTTGTAAGACTGACAAAGGAGCCGCAGCTATGCGTGCCGAGATTGAGAACTTGGTTGATGAAATCAAGCAGGCCATAAGCCTGCTGAGGAGGCATCTTTGACTGGGATCAGTCACTGAAGAAACTCGAATATCTGAACAGCCGTGCCGAAGATCCGAACCTGTGGAATGATCCGCAGGAAGCGCAGAAGCTGATGCGCGAGCGCCAGCAGCTGGATGACAGCATTAACGGTATTCTGGCGCTGACCCGCACGCTCGATGATAATATCGAGCTGATCGCCATGGGTGAGGAAGAGGGCGATAAGTCCATCATCACCGATGCGGAAAACGGCATTCGCGAGATCAAGGCTGAACTCGATAAGCGCCAGATCGAAATGCTGCTCAGCGGTGAAGCTGACGGCAATGATGCTTATCTGGAAGTGCATGCCGGTGCCGGTGGTACGGAAAGTCAGGACTGGGCGTCCATTCTGCTGCGTATGTATTCGCGCTGGGGTGAACGTGACGGCCGTAAAGTGGAAGTTCTGGAAGTTCAGGACGGGGAAGAAGCGGGTATCAAATCCGCAACCATCCTCGTGAAAGGCCATAACAGCTACGGTATGCTGAAGACAGAATCAGGTGTGCATCGTCTGGTGCGTATTTCGCCGTTCGATTCCAATGCCCGCCGTCATACATCCTTTGCCAGTATCTGGGTCTATCCGGTTATCGACGACAATATCGAAGTCGCGGTGTCCGAGTCCGATGTGCGTATTGATACATACCGCGCCTCCGGTGCCGGTGGTCAGCACGTTAACACCACAGACTCAGCGGTTCGTATTACGCATATTGCTACCGGTATCGTGGTGCAGTGTCAGACCCAGCGTTCACAGCATAAAAACCGTGAACAGGCCTGGTCGATGCTCCGCGCGCGTCTTTACGAAGAAGAGCTGAAGAAGCGTGAAGATGCTGCCAACGAGATCAACTCTTCCAAGACCGATATTGGTTGGGGACATCAGATTCGCTCTTATGTCATGCAGCCTTATCAGCTGGTCAAAGATTTGCGTACCGGCGTTGAAAGCACAAGCCCTGATGATGTTCTGGATGGTGATCTGGACGAATTCATGGAAGCGGCATTGGCACAGCGCGTGCATGGCACACAGACCGACGTACAGGATATTGACTAATCTCCTGCATTAAAGAACAAAAAAAGCCACCGGTGAGATAATCTCACCGGTGGCTTTTTTTATAATCTGTTATTTAGGGACTGGGCCGGTGATGAAAGGGTCGATACCGGCAAAGCTGGCAGGCTGCTCAAGATCAGCAGCGCCTTCATGGAATCCAGCTCGACGGGTGAAGGGTCCCTGTTGTCGTTTCCCATAACGTTCATTCGGATGGTTCCATGCCCTACCAGGCTGACAAAACGCACGCTTGAGCGGGTTTTGTCCACCGCTGCCAAATAATCTGCAAAACTGCGCC
>JAIRVW010000353.1 GCA_031253705.1 Brucellaceae bacterium | reverse complement strand
GAAAAATCAAACTCTTTCAAAGATATCCTGATTATTTTCAAAACACACAGGAAAACAGCAGCTTCCGCACAACCGCAGGCAAGCCTGCTCCTGAAAAACAAAATGCCCCGCACCGGTATCAGTGCAGGGCATTTGCAATTCAGTTTCGGAACAGCCGGTGATCAGCCTTCGTCGTCGTCGCCAACGCCGCCGCCGCCGCCGAGAAGACCGGACATATCGTCATCGTCTTCATCTTCGTCGTCTGTGGTCAGGAACGGATCATCATCATCGCCGAGATCCACATCATCATCATCATCCAGATCCGGAATGTCATCGCCTTTTGCTTCATCATCCGCATCTTCCAGAGATACGAATTCCGGCGCATCCAGTGCTGTATCCAGTTCTTCTGTTTCTGTCTCTTCTTCTTCCACGCGGGTATCAACGCTGGTTTCGAAATAAGACAGCGGATAGGATTTGCCTGTATAAGGAGAAACAATCGGGTCCTTATTCAGATCATAAAATTTCTTGCCCGTTTCCGGATCGATACGTTTTGTGCCAAGTTCAGATTTTGCCACGTCAAGCCTCATAAGTTGTGCCGGCTGCGGCATCCGCACATCTCCTGAAACAAGAGATAAAACCGGAAAGCCTTTTCGGTGTTTTTTGGTGCATAAACGGATTTCGCTACCTTTGTCAAAGCTAAAGACACATGTTTTGCTGAATCATGCTGCTTTGCGGTATTCCGTGGCGAAAATACGCCGGTTTATCCGCAGTATCCCGCCAAGGCTCCGTCCTGCATCAATTCCGGGCAGTTTGCAGGATGACCTGCGGTAAAACCTATGCTAGACCTGAGCCACCTCGATTGACCGCGCTGTCTGAAACGCGCTTAAAGCTTAAAAAACGGCAGCATAAACTGACTGTAATATTATGTCTCACTCTCAAGTTTCCAAACCCGCAACCTCCCGTCGCTCACGCGACCTGAAGGGCGATATCCGTATTCCGGGCGATAAATCGATTTCTCACCGCTCCTTCATGTTCGGCGGCCTTGCATCGGGTGAAACCCGTATTTCCGGCCTGCTGGAAGGCGAAGACATTCTGGCCACCGGCAAAGCCATGCAGGCCATGGGCGCACAAATCCGCAAGGAAGGCGACATCTGGATTATCAACGGCACCGGCAATGGCTGCCTGCTGGAATCAGAAACCCCGCTGGATTTCGGCAATGCCGGTACCGGCGTGCGCCTGACCATGGGACTGGTCGGCACCTATGATATGAAAACCTCATTCCTTGGTGACGCATCCCTCACCTCGCGTCCGATGGCGCGTGTGCTCAATCCGCTGCGTGAAATGGGCGTACAGGTTGAAGCTGCTGAAGGCGACCGTCTGCCGCTGACTTTGCACGGCCCCCGCACTGCAAACCCAATCCGCTACCGCGTACCGATGGCCTCGGCTCAGGTGAAATCAGCTGTTCTGCTTGCGGGTCTGAATACACCAGGCGTCACCACCGTGATCGAACCGGTCATGACCCGCGATCATACGGAAAAGATGCTGCAGGGCTTTGGTGCCGATCTGAGCGTTGAAACTGACAAAGACGGCGTCCGTCATATCCATATCACCGGTCAGGGCAAGCTCACCGGCCAGATCATTGATGTGCCGGGCGATCCGTCCTCAACCGCTTTCCCGCTGGTTGCTGCGCTGATTACCGAAGGCTCAGATCTCATCATCCGCAATGTGCTGATGAATCCGACCCGTACCGGCCTGATTACCACTTTGCAGGAAATGGGCGCCCATATCGACATTCTCGATCCGCGTCTTGCAGGCGGTGAAGATGTGGCTGATCTGCGCGTACGCTCATCAAAGCTTACCGGCATCACCGTTCCGGTTGACCGTGCACCATCCATGATCGACGAATACCCGGTTCTGGCTATTGCCGCCGCTTTTGCGGAAGGTGAAACCATTATGGATGGTCTGGATGAACTGCGTGTCAAAGAATCAGACCGCCTTGCAGCCGTTGCCCGTGGCCTTGAAGCCAATGGTGTCGACTGCACTGAAGGCGAAATGTCGCTGACCGTGCGCGGCAACCCGTCCGGTAAAGGTTTTGGCGGCGGTACTGTTGCCACCCATCTCGACCATCGTATCGCCATGAGCTTCCTCGTACTTGGTCTGGCTGCTGAGAAACCGGTGACCGTTGATGATGCGACAATGATCGCAACCAGCTTCCCTGAATTCATGGATCTGATGCGTGGTTTGGGTGCAGATATCACTGTGGCCGAGGCAAAATAACCGTAATGCAGGATAAAGCTTTCATCATCGCTATTGACGGGCCGGCAGCTTCCGGCAAAGGAACGCTGGCCCGCAATCTTGCCGCTCATTATAATTTTCATCATCTGGATACCGGCCTCACCTATCGTGCAGTTGCTAAAGCCTTGATTGATCAGGGTTTACCGCTTGATGATGAAGTCATTGCGGCACGGGTTGCACAGGAACTCGACCTCAAAGGGCTGGATCGCACTGTGCTGTCCGCCCATGAGATCGGTGAAGCGGCTTCCAAAGTGGCTGTCATGCCGGACGTGCGCCGTGCCCTTGTGGAAGCCCAGCGCAAATTCGCAGAAAACCTGCCCGGCACGGTACTGGACGGCCGCGATATCGGCACAGTTGTCTGCCCTGATGCACCGGTAAAACTCTATATCACCGCTTCCGCAGAAGTGCGTGCAGAGCGCCGTTTTAATGAAATGCGTGCAAAAAACGCTGATGCGGATTATAATGAAGTTCTGGACGATCTGAAGCGCCGTGATGAGCGCGACATGAACCGCTCAGCTTCGCCTTTAAAACCCGCAAGCGATGCGCACTTGATCGATACCAGTAAAATGGATATAGAAGCGGCATTTCTAGAGGCTAAAAAGCTGATAGATGCTGCATTGCGCGCCTGACATTGCTCTGAATTTCAGAAAAATCGTCGAATTGTGCGTCTTTTATATAAAAATTGTCTGTTTTCAGGCCATGCGCCGGATTGTTCTTTTTAAGAACGGCTTGTCTTCAGACTTTCTCGAAACACCAACCCCCGGCGCCGTATCCCGTGAATTTCACGGATACATCAGGAGTC
>JAIRVW010000122.1 GCA_031253705.1 Brucellaceae bacterium | reverse complement strand
TTTGCGTACGTAACAATATAAAAAAGGGCGCTGAACAGCGCCCTTTTAGTCATAAAATTAACAAGTAATACCGGTTATTTAGCGGCTATTTTGATCGACGTAATAATATCATCGACAACCGTTTCCACCAGACGGTAATCGTCACCTTCCGCCATAACACGGATCAACGGCTCTGTTCCGGACGGGCGGATCACCACGCGGCCGCTGGTGCCGAGTGCATTTTTACCTTCTTCAATTGCTTCGATAACTTTTTTATCTTCCAGCAATTTGCCGCCGGCAACGCGGACATTTTTGAGAATCTGCGGCACAGGTTTGAACTTGCGGCAAACCTCGCTCAGCGGACGCCCCTGCTCCTGCATCACATCAAGAATTTGCAGCGCGGAGATCAGACCGTCACCGGTTGTACCGAATTCCGACAGCACAATATGGCCGGACTGTTCGCCACCCACATTGAAACCGTTCTCGCGCATATGTTCCACAACATAGCGGTCACCGACTTTGGTACGGGCAAGGCTTAAACCCTGATCCTGCAAAAAGCGCTCCAGACCAAGATTGGACATGATGGTGGCCACAATACCGCCGCCGACAAGACGGCCAGACTTTGACCAGCTTTCAGCAATCACCGCCATCAGCTGATCACCGTCAATAATAGTGCCGTTTTCATCAACCATCAGCACGCGATCCGCATCACCATCCAGAGCGATACCAACATCGGCGCGGGTTTCATGCACTTTACGGATCAGACCTTCCGGATGGGTCGAGCCGCAATCTTCATTAATATTGGTACCGTTCGGCGTATTATTGATCGTAATAACTTCCGCACCCAGCTCCCACAGAGCAGCCGGTGCCACCTTATAAGCCGCGCCATTGGCACAATCGACCACGATACGCAGACCATTGAGCGACAGGTGACGCGGCATGGTGCGCTTGGCAAATTCAATATAACGATAAATATCGCCGTCAACACGCTTGGCACGACCAATTTCGCCATGACTGCTCATATGCGCGCTCATGTCATCATCGATCAGTTTTTCGATCTGCAATTCCAGCGCGTCCGACAGCTTATAACCGTCCGGACCAAACAGCTTAATACCGTTATCATAATAAGGATTATGTGAAGCGGAGATCATCACGCCGATATCCGCGCGCAGCGAGCGGCACAGCATAGCCACAGCCGGTGTCGGGATCGGCCCCAGCAGAAACACTTCCATCCCCATGGAGGTAAAGCCCGCAACCAGTGCATTCTCCAGCATATAGCCTGAGCGGCGTGTATCTTTACCGATCACCACGCGCTGTCCCTGCCCGCCGTCACGGAATGAAAGACCAACAGCCATACCAACGCGCATGGCAATGTCCGGCGTCATCGGAAAAGAATTGGCCTTACCGCGAATACCGTCAGTACCAAAATATTTACGGGACATGTTCAAGCCTTTTCTTTACGCAATGTCATCACCTGCATATCTCATGACAAAGGGGACAAAACAGGCATAATTTGAAAGTAGCAATGCAGCGATTTCCTGTCACTTGTCAAATATACAGATCATCAAACTGCATATCTGGTAAACAGATCCCGTCAGAATTCCTGTCTGACAATGCTGTATTCGTGACCGGCATGGTTTTCAGACTATTTATCCCAACGGACTGAACGGTAATAAAAAACCGGACATAAAGTCCGGTTTTTCTGTTCACTCAAAACCTGTCATCAGGCTTGCGGTTCAGGTTTCATATCCTGACCGGCTTCCGGCTCGCTGTCCGGCTTTTTGCGGGACGCACCGGCTTTCGGCACACCGGAACCACGTGTCGATGAAGAATCATCACCGGTATCGCGGTTCGGCTTCTGACCGGCGATCAGCTGTTTGATCTCTTCACCGCTCAGTGTTTCATATTCCAGCAGACCTTCTGCAATGGCGACCCATGCATCATGTTTTTCTGTCAGAATACGGCGTGCTTCCGCATAGGCATTGTCGATCAGCTCACGCACTTCCGCATCAATCAGCTGTGCTGTCGATTCAGACACGTTCTGCGTGCGCGATACGGAATGACCAAGGAACACTTCTTCCTGATTTTCGCCATAGGCCACATAGCCGAGCTTTTCAGAGAAGCCCCAGCGGGTCACCATCGCACGGGCAAGCTTGGTTGCCTGTTCAATATCCGAAGACGCACCGGAAGTGATGTTTTCCTTGCCGAATTTCAGTTCTTCAGCAATACGGCCACCCATCATGATAGCAAGGCGCGACACCATCCATTTATAGCTCATGGAATATTTGTCGCCTTCCGGCAGCTGCATCACCATACCCAGCGCACGGCCGCGCGGAATGATGGTCGCTTTATGCACCGGATCTGCTGCAGGCACATTCATCGCAACAATCGCATGACCGGATTCATGATAGGCAGTCAGTTCTTTTTCTGCCTGCGTCATCGCCGAAGAACGGCGTTCCGCACCCATCATGATCTTATCTTTGGCGTCTTCAAATTCCTGCATAGTAACCAGGCGCTTGTTACGGCGGGCAGTCATCAGAGCTGCTTCATTGACGAGGTTCATCAGATCCGCACCGGAGAAACCAGGGGTACCACGTGCCAGAACTTTGAGATCAACATTCGGTGCCAGCGGCACATTGCGCACATGCACTTTGAGGATCTGCTCACGGCCGCTCACATCCGGATTTGGCACAACAACCTGACGGTCAAAACGGCCCGGACGCAACAGCGCAGGATCAAGCACGTCCGGACGGTTGGTTGCAGCAATCAGAATGATATTCTCATTGGCTTCAAAACCATCCATCTCAACCAGCAACTGGTTCAGTGTCTGTTCGCGCTCATCATTACCGCCGCCTAAGCCCGCACCACGGTGACGGCCAACAGCATCGATTTCATCGATGAAGATAATGCAAGGAGAATTCTTTTTCGCCTGTTCAAACATATCGCGGACGCGGCTCGCACCGACACCGACAAACATTTCAACAAAGTCCGAACCGGAAATTGTAAAGAACGGCACATTGGCTTCACCGGCAACAGAACGCGCCAGCAAGGTTTTACCGGTTCCCGGAGGGCCCACGAGCAGCACACCGCGCGGAATTTTACCGCCGAGACGCTGGAACTTCTGCGGATCGCGCAGGAATTCGACGATTTCTTCCAGATCTTCCTTGGCTTCATCCACACCGGCAACATCCTGAAATGTCACGCGGCCATGCGCTTCGGTCAGAAGTTTCGCCTTGGACTTGCCGAAACCCATTGCGCCACGCGAACCGCCCTGCATCTGACGCATGAAGAAAATCCACACACCGAGAATAAGGATCATAGGCAGCCATGACAGCAGAATGCCGAACAGCGAGCCCGAACCATCGCTTTCAGGCTTTGCGGTAATCGCAACATTTTTCTCTTCAAGACGGCTGATCAGATTGGCATCAGAAGGCGCATAGGTCTGGAAGGTCGCATTATTATCCGCATAGGAGCCGATAATACGCGGGCCGGTAATGGTGACAGATTTCACCCGTCCGCCCGATACATCACTCACAAATTGCGAATACGGAATTTCACGGGACGACGCACGCTGCGCCGGACTTTGAAACAGGTTAAATAATGCAACCAGCAGGAGAGCAATGATCGCCCAGAGGGCGAAGTTGCGATAATTTGGATTCATCTCGGGTCCAATCGATTACCAATCGTCTCTCCGGTTGAGCGCCGTTTTGGCGCTTTCCGGAAAAATATTCAAACCTAACATAGGTTCGATGAACGGCCTTGCCAAGGCGATGAGAAGCTTCATAAGTGATTCTTCTGCATTCTTTGCAGAATTTACCTGCAATTATGGTTGAAATGCATGGTTAAAAGCGCTTTTACCGCCAGTGCCACCTCAAAATCATGACCGGAAAGCACCCTGTCGAAACAGGCCAGTATGCGTTCAAGGCTGATAACGGCACTTTGAGGCACAGTGCGGGACAAAGCGGGAATCTCTGTGAGGCAACCGTCACGAAAAATCGCCGGCACTGACAGCCAGATCTCGCGCTGTGCCTGCGTGCTTTCAATCTCATGCTCATGCAAATATGCTGATAATTGCCGCTCATCCGGTGCAGCAATATCCAGTACCGCATCCGTTTTGTTGCGGATGAGATAGCGCCCGTCCCACAACACCTGCTGCCCGCTTTGCACGCGCATAACCGGCAGATTACGCCGCTCGCGCCGGATTACCATGCCGTTTGATGATATCTCAATCACACAATGATGCAGGGTCCTTCTCTGCTTTGCACCTAGAGGCGTAGCCTGCAGCCAGTCTGCCAATACCGCACAATCCTGCAAGGACGGCAGAAAACTCTGCCCGCCAACCGCAGCCAGCAAAAAAGCCAGTGTCAGCGGCATCAGGTCTTTTGCCTGTTCATTCCAGCCCGCAGATAGCAACAAGCCGTCACCGGAAAGCAAAGTGCTGTGATCGCGCGCGCGGGTCAGCAAGTCAGCAATACGGTGATTATCAGCCCGCCGCTTTTGCGCAGCCGCACCGGCCTCTGCAAACAAAACCGCTTTATCAAGTGTTTTCGCAAAGTGCCGGATGCGCGGCCGTTCATAGGCCGTATTCTCATTGCTCGGATCATCCGCCCAGACAATATTTTTCCGTCGCAAAAATACCCGCAACTCTTCCCGCCACAGTGACAACAACGGACGACACAGCATGATCGTATTTTGCAACAAGGTCTGCGTCGCCATTGCCGCCAGCCCGCGCCCTTCGCCAACAATACCCGCAGGCTCTGTCTCACGTTCACGGCGCATCAGATAGGTTTCAACCTGATCATCCGCCGTATGTCCCGTAAGAATAATTGCAGCATTGCATTGCTGTGCTGCCTGCACCAGCAAATCATAACGTGCAGCACG
>JAIRVW010000298.1 GCA_031253705.1 Brucellaceae bacterium | reverse complement strand
GGAACAGGATCGGGTTCACCGGTGAAGAGCCGGAACCACAGAATATTTTGAGTGCGAACATGCTCTAGGGGGAAAGATGACATCCAGACGGATCACCACACTCATGGTAACAACCTGTTTGTCTGCAGGCTGGCTTTGCAGTTCGATGATCTCTCCCGCTGCAGCAATCACGCCCTACACGATTAAAAATGCTACGGGCGATCCTTTTATAACCCTGCGCATTTTTGATGTCGGTGACGGTGTTTACGGAGAGAGCGGCGGAACCCCGAAGCAATCAACATGGAACCTTGCGGACTGGCAGATTGATCAGATCATTGCTGCAACACAATATTGGTCTGAGATCATCAAAGTTGTACCGGGCAGAAATCCTGCAATCCTGAATGTCGGTACGTTTGACGATCCGTCCGCTGCTGCTGCCAGCTGGAATGCAACAGCACAAGCGGGTTCACCCACCACTGTGCAGGCGGCACTCACCAACCAGCCTTTCGAGCATGTGAGTCTTGATTCACACGGTTTTATCATGGTCGGTACACTCAACTGGGCAAGGCAGCCCTATACGCCGTCGCACATGGCACTGACCGGTGCAACATCGTTGAGTGCAGTGCAAATTCATGAGATTGCCCATGCGCTTGGCGCCATAGCAAATGCTACGGTTATTGATCAGGATGATGACGGGGCGCCGGTTCTCGCCTTCAATAATGGTTTCAATCTCTGGAGCACGCATCTGCGTGATGATAATGACAAGGCCGCCGCGCCGGATCAGATTATTTTGTGCAATATCTGCGCTGTACCGCCGCCAGAAGCGGGGTTTGATACATTCGACGTGCGGCAGGATCAGGCTTATTTTGCGGGAACACATGTTTCGCAGGTGCTTAATGGTGCCATGAGGGGGCTGCCAATGCGTGTAACCACGGATTACGGCCCGCTTGATCAGCCTGTTTTCAGTCATATCGAACTGAAAAACGGTTTGATGAGCCATCAATATTACCGCAATTACAGCACATTGATGGAAGCTGAACTCGCGGCTTTTCAGGATATCGGTTACACAATCGACCGGCGTAATTTTTACGGCAATTCCGTTTATGGCAACGGGCTGACGCTTATCAATGACAACCCTTTCAATGCCCGCAATGCCAGTGGCACAGCTTATCTTGCCAATACTTATAACAGCGCGACATTGGGGCTTGGTCTTCATGTCTATGGCAGCAACAACAGGATTGCCCAGCGTGCCGATTTATTATCTGCAGGCGCAGGCGGCGGCGGTATCCGTATCGACGGCGCGGGTAATGATCTGACTATTCTGGCGGGCACCCGTGTTTATGCGGACGGTGCAGACGGGCGCGGTGTGATGTTCGCCTATGGTAAGGATCACAGGTTCACACATCGCGGAGACATACAGGCTCTGGGCGACAGAGGTATCGCTGTGAGCTTTGATTTTGGTCACAATGCGCGCGGTGATGCCTCCGGCTATCGGGGCTCCTATATTCTGAAAGCACCGAATGCAACGCCTGAGGAATATGCTGCCATTTTGCCAGAATTACAGGGCGCTCTGGTTTCTGATTTTGATCTGACAGGACGGGTCGCAGGTCGGCGCGCTGCTATTTTCATGTCTGAAAATGCTCTGGTCAGCCGGATCAATGTCATGCAGGGCGCTGATATTACCGGCGATATTATCTCGGATTATAAGGAAAAAGATGACAACGGCGATCTGCGTCTGACGCATTTAAGCTTTGGTCTACAGGCGGATAGTGAAGGGCGCTCAACCGGTATTGCGGATGCTGATTTCAGGCTTTCTTATGCCGGTAATATGACCGGCAGCAATCTGGCACTGCATTTTGACGGCGGTGTCACACAATTGAGCGGTGATCATGATGTGTTCAATGTTACTGTGGCTGAAAATGCACGACTGTCAGGGCAGGGGCATTATCAGATTAATGCGACGCAGCAGTTTGCTAATGCCGGTATTGTCAATCCGTCCAATCCGGGAACAGCTATAACCATTAACGGCAATTATATGCAGTCAGATACCGGCACCTTACAACTGGCCTTTAATGACCAGAAAGCACTGAGCGGGCTGGTTGTTAACGGTCATGCGGATATTGATGGCGCAATTTCTTTTGCACCGGTTAAAGGCTGGTATGAGAGTGGCTTCAATGTCACATCGGATGCGTGGTTGCAGGCTGCCACGACAAGCGGCGCCTTCACATCGGTTTCAACATCACTTGCATCACCAACGCTGACGGCAACAGCCACGGATAACGGTAATAACAGCTATAGCGTTTCGCTTTCGCGTGCCGGTAATGCCTATTCACCCTATGCTGACAGGGTGAATAGCCGGAATGTGGGACTTGGACTGGATATGCTGGCCAATGAGGCACCATCCGGCCTGCAGGGACTGATTACAGCACTGGATTTTTCTGCTGCTGATGGTTCTGCCATTCACGCAGGCCTGCCGCAATTGTCGGCAGAGGCTTATGCATCAGCCACGGGTGTGCTGGTGAATGCCAGCGGCGCGACACGCTCTGCCGTTAATAACCGCCTGCAACAGGCTTTTGGCGGGACACCGGCAGCGTCTGTTGCCGTGATGGGGTTCGTACCGGTCGCGCAACAGAAGGCTGCCGCCGGTGCGATTAATGCAATTGCGCCTGAGGCTCTCAGCAGGGATGATCTTGCACGCTATGCAGCATGGGGCTCTGCCTATGGCAGCTGGGCAAGCCAGTCCGGTGACGGCAATGCGGCACGCACAAAATCCACACTCGGCGGCTTCACAACAGGTATTGATGCGGCAGTGTATGACAATTGGCGGCTGGGTGTTCTGGCCGGTTATAGTCACTCAACCTTTAAAACAAGCGCACTCGGCTCTTCCGGCTCTGCTGATAATTATACGTTTGGTGCCTATGCCGGAACAGAACAGGCAGTGACAGGCGGTGCTATTGGTTTGCGGGCAGGCCTTGCTTGTTCATGGCATAATCTTGAGATGAGCCGCTCTCCGGCATTTTCAGATTTCCGTGACAAGCTCTCTGCAGATTATGATGCAGGTACTTTCCAGATCTTTGGCGAATTGGGATATAAACACAATGTCAGCCCGCGCTCGCTGATAGAGCCTTATGCCAATCTTGCTTATGTTCGCGTGCATACGGACGGTTTTGATGAAAAAGGGCAGAATGGGGCGGCACTCTCCATGCAGTCCGGCTCTGCGGATACGACGCTTTCAACATTGGGTATGCGTGTCTCAACCGGCTTTGAGCTCGGCGGTTTTATAACCATTGCACGTGCCGATCTTGGCTGGCGCCACGCCTATGGTGAGACTGTTCCGGCAATTGTCGCGGGCTTCACGGGAACCTCCGGCGCTTTCACCTCATTTGGTGCGCCGGTCAGTCGTGATGCTGCCCTGATCGAAACTGGTTTTGATGTGCAGCTTGATCAAAACAAGATGCTGGGGCTGAGCTATCAGGGACAGTTCGGCTCAGGGCTTACTCAAAACAGCGTAAATGCCAATCTGAGCGTAAAATTTTAATCTGTATGAGCGCTGCCGGATCGCAAAAAGGCGGCGCTCACATCAATAATCTGCTAGCCTGAAAAGAGTGATATTGCTGTTCTGTCTCTCAGTATCAGTGCGCCATCTTAACCGGAGAAGAAACATCTAATGCCAATTAATGAGCTCGCTGTTGATCTCATTCTGCCTGCTCCGGTTCTGATCGTCGAAGATGATGCCGTAGTCAGCCAGCGTCTGGAGAATTTGCTGCTGCAACTGGGCTATCAGGCAGATGCTTTGATTGTGGCCAGTTCTATCGCTGAGGCACAGCAATGTCTGACAGAGCAACTGGCCGCACTGGCTTTGGTTGATCTCGGATTACCGGACGGCAGCGGTATTGAGCTTATTCGCAGCATACATGAGCAAAATCCGGCGGTGCCTGTTCTGGTGATTTCTGCGTGGTCAACACAGGAGGCAATTCTTGCCGCATTGCGCGCCGGTGCAACCGGTTATGTTTTGAAAGAGCGGGATGATCTGGAAGTTGCTTTAGCGCTGCGCAGCGTGTTGCGCGGTGGTGCACCTATCGATCCTTTGCTGGCACGCCGGATTATCAGCGAGTTTTCTGCGGAAGAAACCGACAATGCGGCGGATGAAACTGAGGCCGAAGCTGAAAAACTGAGCCCGCGCGAGCATCAGATTTTGCGGCTTGTCGGTGAGGGTATGGGCAATCGGGATATTGCTGAAAAACTCGCAATTTCACGCTATACGGTCGAGTGTCACGTTAAAAATATCTATCGTAAACTGGCTGTTTCATCGCGCACCCGTGCTATCCGCACCGCGCGCCAACGCGGGTTACTGGCGTGAGGTGGCCTGTCCTTTGTCTTTTCTGGCTGTTTTCATGTGCTGCGGCATTGGCGGAGAATAATTGTCCGGTTGAGATCGTGGCCATTCAGGCTGCACCGGCACTGCAGGATGGTGGTTTTTCTGATAACGGAGCCTGGCAGACTGTGGCATTGCCGGATGATGGCTGGCAGCATGTGAAGACTGGCACACTTGCTGAAAATGCAGGTCGTGATGGTGTCTGGTATCGTATCGACTGGCAGCGCTCCTGTGAAAATCCGCGAACACATGCCGTGGCGCTTGTCATAGAGTCCGTCGTGCTGGCAGGTGAAATTTATATCAATGGCGAGCAGCTTTGGCAGGATGCCAGTCTTGTTGAGCCTCTGTCCCGCAGCTGGAATATGCCGCGCCTTTTGCGTTTGCCTGAGGCGCATTTGCATGACGGGGTGAACTCCGTTCGTATTCGTGTTGTCAGTGTGCCGGGGCAACAACTTGGTCTTGGTCCTGTCTATCTGGGCGAAACACAGGCTATGCAGCAAATCTATGACGGCTTGTGGTGGCGAAACCGGACGCTTTTTACGATTAATCTGATTGTTTCCGGTGTTCTCGGTATATTTTTTCTGGCGCTTTGGGTCGCGCACCGCAATGAGACAGCCTATGGCTGGTATGCTCTGTCGACATTGTTCTGGATGGTTTTCGCTGTGAATATTCTGGCGACCAGCCCGTGGCCTTTTGTGAGCAGTGCAAGCTCGGCGGCCATGTTCCTCGCCAGTCTTGTATTGTCCGTGACGACTTTTTGTATTTTTACGTGGCGGTTGAGTGAGCGCAAACTACCGCGACTTGAAAAGGTTTTGTGGGCGCTGACCGTTTTGCTGTTGCTGGCGTCCATTGCAACGCCTGTCGCTTATGTAGGCGTAATACACTCCATTGTTTTTTTAATCTGTACTCTGGTTTTTGTTACCAATTGTTTGCTCATGCCCGTGCATGCATGGCGGACGCGCAATCCTGAACATATTCTGCTGGCTGCATGTTTGCTGGCATTGCTGATTATCAGTGTGCATGATTATCTGCTGATAACCAAAATGATTTCTGGCTCTGTTTCGATCCTGCCCTATGCGAATATTGCTGTTACTTTGTGCCTCGCAGGGATTATGGGCTCGCGTCACGCCAAAAATGTGCGCCGGATTGAACGTTTCAATCAGGAGCTTCAGGAAGCTGTGACAACCGCGCAGGCAGAGCTCGCGACGACATTGAAACAACAATACGGACTGGCGCTAAGCAACACACGGCTGCAGGATCGTCTGCAACTGGCGCATGATCTGCATGACGGGCTGGGCGGATCGCTTCTGCATATTATGGCTTCGGTTGAACAAAGCCCGCAAGAACTGCAGCGTGAGCGGGTCTTATCCATGCTGAAGCACCTGCGCGATGATCTGCGCCAGACGATCGATTCAAGTTCCAGTGAGGGGGCAGAGGCACCGGCCACGCCGAAGGAATGGATCGCGCCGCTGCGTCATCGTTTTACGTCACTGTTTGACCATTTCAATATTCGCAGTCACTGGCAGCTGCCTGATGAATGGCTGACACGTCCGAACGCATTGCAATGTCTGGGATTGACGCGACTGGTTGAAGAGGGACTGACAAATGTTGTCCGCCACAGTCATGCCGCCAATGTCTGGCTGCGGCTTATTCAGGAGAGTAAAGCCGAACTTCGTCTGGAAATTGAGGATGACGGTGTGGGCTTTGATGTCGAGGCTGTACGTCAGTCCGGTCTGAGTGTCGGCATGCGCAGTATGACAACCCGCATTGCGCGACTGGACGGAACACTCATTGTCGAGTCCGATACCGGCAAAACTTTGCTCATAGCGCGGTTTAAGCTGATGGATCATTGATAAAGTAAAAAGTCGTTCGACGTTACAATCATGCGCTATAATATGATTGATTTTATCATATTATAGCTATAGGGATTTAAATGAGCATTTTGCTTGTTTGTTGATCTATTCCCGCAATCCGGACTGTTTAAATCGGAAAGTTAAATTGCATTGAGCTGGGACATTCAAAACCTGTTTCGGTGTCATGCAAAAGGTATCGCCAGTGCTTTGCGGCGACGCGGGTTGAATGCTGAAACGGCAGCCGATCTTACACAAGATACATTTGTGCGTGTGTTAGCAAAGCCAGCGCCACCGCCTGCAGGCAATTTTAATCCGAAAGCTTACCTGTATAAGATTTCACGCAATTTGGGTGCTAATTACCAGAAACGTGAAGCGCTTGTAACGATGGTAGCTATAGATGATGACAGTGTTCCCGAGATTGCCGATCAGACACCGTCACCGGAACAAATAGTTCACTCAAGGCAATGTCTGATGCAGACTTATAATGCACTGGCGGAACTGCCGGAGCGTACACGCCAGGCTTTTGAGATGCACCGTCTGGGCGAAAGAACCATAGCGGAAATCGGTGAAGAACTCGATATCTCAACCTCAAGAGCTTGGGCACTTATTCATGATGCCTATAAACATATTTTGATGCGCGTGGATGCGTTCTAAAATTATGCAGAGCAGCATGGAAAGCCCTGATCCGGCATTTGCAGACACTGATGATGCGGAACGGAGCGGCATGAGCACACCCGACACTGACCAGCATCAGCTACTTGATGAAGCGATTGATCTCGTTATCCGGCTCCAGAATGATCCGGATAATCCGGTGTCCGTTGATATGATACAGAACTGGCGTGCAAGAAGCCCGCACCATGAGAAAATCTGGCTTCGTATCGACAAAGCCTATGGTGTGTCCGGCATTATTCTGACCCATCAGCGGCGTGAGGAACGACGGAAAACTATGGGGCTGTCGCGCCGGAGTTTTTTAATCGGCGGGCCTGTCGTGCTTGCAGCAGGCGGGCTTTCATATTCTGCCGGAAAAGAGTTGCTTTTGCGCGCCCGTGCCGATGCTATGACTGCCAAAGGCGAAATCCGGACAATCACGCTGCCTGATGGAAGCTTTGTAACTCTGGGGCCTGATAGTGCAATTCAGCTTGCCTATGGCACAGACCGCCGTGACATTATCTTGCTGCGCGGTATGGCGTTCTTTGAAGTCTCTCCGGATAAAAGCAAGCCCTTCTCAGTCCTGTCCGGTACAGTACGTATCACGGCACTGGGAACTGCCTTCGATGTCTCAAATGATGCCGGAACAGTCGCCGTATCGGTCGATCACGGCGTGGTTGAAATGCAGGCTCCGGATTCTGTCCTTGCGAGCGGGCAACGTCTTGAACAAGGACAATGGCTGACCTTTGATCCAAACACACAAGCGCTTGATCAGGGTGAACGTGCGGCCGAACAAATCGCGGCGTGGCGGGACAGGCTGATGATTGCGGAAAGAGAGCCGGTCTCTGCACTTGTCGCCCGTATTAACCGGTGGATGACGGGGCGGATTATTATAGCCAGTCCTTCGGTCGGTACTCAACGGGTGAGCGGTGTTTATGACCTGACAGACCCGCTTCGTGCGCTTGAAGCTGTTGTTCAGCCGACCGGTGCGCGGGTACGTCAGATGTCTCCGTACCTTACAATTATCACACCGCTTTAAAAATATGAGTAAAAAAGTAAAAATATTGCGATCCCGATTGTACTACACTCAGGGTCGCATTTCCTCATAGCCAGAAAGCACGATCCTTCAGGAAAATTGCCATGACGGAGTGTGCACCGATGGGCTCAGAAATTTATAAAAGTGTTTTGAAAAGCTGTGCCGGCAGAATGCTGTCAACAACGCTGATACTGACGACCGGAATAAGCCACAGCGCATATGCACAAACGCAGGCACAGGAACAAACCGGTTTCTCAGTTCCTGCCGGATCATTGTCGCAAGCTTTGACGGTTTTCGGCAGGCAGGCGGGTTTGCAGGTTACCTATCTGGCTTCCGTTGCTGCGGGAAAAACATCCAAGGGCGTTTCCGGGATTGTCAGCCGCGAACAAGCTCTGGCTACCATCCTGCAGGGCTCCGGTTTAACCTATTCATTCCCGAATGCGACCACCGTTGCCATTGCACAACCTGCAGAAGTGAAGGCCGGTGCAACAGGGGCAGACGGCGCAGTGATGCTGGATACAATCACCATCAGCAATGGCGGCGTGTTGGGCAGTCATGATGATACTTACACCAGTGCAGGTTCGGTTAGCTATCTGTCGGGACAAGAGATTGAGCAGCGCCGCGGCACATCAGCCGGTGATTTTATTGCAGGCATACCCGGTGTTTTGAACGGCGACAGCCGTAATTCCGGTGCGGTTGATGTCAATATTCGCGGGTTACAAGGGCAGGGACGCGTACCCGTTGTGATTGATGGCGCAACGCAGGAACAAACTGTTTATCGCGGCTATAACGGCGCGCGCTCCGGCAGTTATGTTGATCCTGATTTTATTGGTGAAGTCTCGGTGGAAAAAGGGCCGAGTGCTGCAGCGGATGGCTCCGGCGCAATTGGCGGTGTTGTGCGGATGCGCACACTGAACGTCAGTGACATTTTGCTGCCGGACAGGCAGTTTGGTGTCCGTCTGCGCGGCGGGTTCAATACCAACAGCACGACACCACCGGATGTGCTGACAACCGGCGGTATGGCGGGTGGCTCCTATCAGGCAGGAAAACAACCGACAACACGGGACGGCGGTAATATGGACCGTCCGGGCTTTCTTGACCCGACAGGCGGTAACGGCAGTATCGCTGCCGCTTTCAGCTCTGAATATATTGATCTTGTCGGCGCTTATGCAAAGCGCAAGAACGGTAATTACTTTGCTGGCAAGAGGGGAGACGGGCAACCTTATTTTGTTGATCGTACCACCGATCCTGATTTTCCGAATATCGGTTATGATGGTCTTTCGCCGTGGAAAGGTGGTGAAGAAGTCCTCAATACTTCGATGGAAAATGAATCCGTTCTTCTCAAGGGCAATATGCGCTTTGGTGACGATCATGCGCTTGAGCTCAGCTATATGCGCTATAGGAGTGAATTCGGTGAGATTATGCCAACGCGGCTGGGTACTCATACCAGTGCGGTTGGCGGCTTCCAGTCAGAGCCGGATACGCTTGATCTCAAAACCTATACTGCCCGCTATAAATGGTCGCCTGACAGTGATCTCATTAATCTGAAGATCAATGCTTTCCGCACTGATCTGGATCACCGTGCCACGAATTTGCTGACACTTTACGGCACCACCACAACGTCTGTGAATTATGCGCAAACAATCCGTGACG
>JAIRVW010000292.1 GCA_031253705.1 Brucellaceae bacterium | reverse complement strand
AGACGGTGTTCATGTCGGCACGGTAGATCACGTCGAGGGTGATCGTATCAAACTCACCAAGGATTCTGTTGGTGACAGGGCGCATCACAAGCATCATCACTATATTTCACTGGGACTTGTTGCTGATATTGAAGGCAATAAAGTACGCCTGTCAGCCAATGCTGATGTCGCGATTACGTTTGAAGAAGAAAAAGACGGCAAAGCTGCTATGTAATCGCATGGAATAGTGTCGTAACAGACAAAAACAAACCCGCTATTTCCAGAAATAGCGGGTTTTATTGTGCCTGTATGTCTGATCAGTAGACATGCAGCAGGATGGGCAGAATGCCTGCGCCCTGTAGATATTCCAGAAATTCAAAAACCGGATAAGCGACAAAAAACACCAGTCCGTCAAAGAAGGTATTATACAGCGTCTTCGGGCGGATGGTCAGGGTTTCGACATCGCGATAGCTCGAAAAGCGCGGGAAAAAGCGCGGAACTTCAAGCTTATAATCACGGTAAGGCTGGCCGAAAGTGTTTTCGAGATAGCCTTCTTCCGCCAGAATGACGAAGAGAAAAGTAATATAACAGGCGGCTGCAAGCAGCAGCGCAATGCCGAGACTGCCGGTCATACAACCGATACCGAAAGCACCGATCGCACTGAAAACATAAAGCGGATTGCGGCTCAGGGAATAGGGGCCGGTGCGGACGATTTGCGCGCCTTTATGGCCGCCGATATATAAGGTGCACCACATGCGGCCGAGAATGGCCATCATGATAAAGCCCAGTCCGAAGGCTTCAATATATTCGTGAACGCCGCGCGGCCATGCGGTGCGGACAAACAGCAGAACAAGGAGTAACAGAGCAATGATGACCGCAACGGCAATGCGGCGGCGTGCCTGATAGCGACTCATTTCTTTCATAGATTGCATAGGCTGTACCTGTGAGAAGTGAAATCGGTAAGGTTGAGAAACGGCTCCCTCTGATGAGACAGGTCATTTGTAAGAATGATCTGTAACGCTATTATTGAAGAAACAGATTATTTTGTGACCGTTGCCGTTTTACCTGAATAGCACTCTCATATTATTGGTGCAGTTTAACCGCGCGGACCAAATAGAATAATGCCTGCACCGGCCAGTGCCACGAGTCCGCCCGTAATATCCCAGCGATCCGGCGTGAGATCTTCGGCAAAGCGCAGCCATACTAAGGAGGCGATAATATAAATGCCGCCATAGGCCGCATAAGCACGTCCTGCCGCTTCTGCATCAATCAGAGTCAGTAATGCAGCAAACAGGATCAGCGAAGCAATGCCGGGCAACAGCCACCAGACCGGCTTGTCGAGCCGCAACCACGCCCAGAAAGCGAAACAGCCTGCGATTTCCGCCACGGCGGCAAGGGAGTAAATGAGAAGTTGCGCCACGGGTTTCATAAAATGCGGATTATCCTGCTGCTGTGTGATCCATCTGATAAGGCATAATAATCATAGCGGATTAATAAATTTCATTATCATTTCACGCCGGAACACAGAGTGATGTGATTGTTCATTTCCTGTTCAATTTTCATGTTCTAGAAACGCCGGTGAGAGCATATATTGATGCAAAGGTTTTGGTGATTTGCTTCCCGAAACCGGACAGCTCTTCTTAAAGAAACAATGCTTCATCATGAGCACCAGCTCATACAGGAAGGAAAAATAAATGAGCGCAGCGTCGATTACGACTAACTTGTCCCGTGTCATGTTGTTTCTGGCTTTTTTAGCCGGAATTTATACGGTTGATACCGGAACTGCATCGGCTCAGGAAGTTCGCCAATGTGCGACTGAGGGCGGCGTTTGCCGTATCCCATACCCGACAGAAGTCATTTACGGCAGCGGCAGACGGGCAACCTCGCGCTTTATCAACCAGCCGCAGGTGCGTTGTTCAAATGCCGTTTTCGGCGATCCGGCACGCGGTTCTCTGAAGACCTGCTCCTATGTTGTCCGCTATGATGGACGCGACCGTGGCGGCCATCGCGGACGCGATGATTACGGCCGTGGCCGTGACGGCTATGGTCAGGGCGGTGGTTACGGACGCGGTCGTGATCGTGGCCAGTGGCAGCATTGCGCACGTGAAGGCCAGTATTGCAATTTCTCCGGCCGTAAATCGGTGCGATACGGTACAGAAGGCCGTTATGTAGAGCGTGAATTCCGCAATGGTGTCAGTTGTGACAACCGTACATTCGGCGATCCGGATCGCGGTACTGCCAAGAACTGCTATGTTCTCGACTAACCTGTCATTCTGAACATTCAGGCATAAAAAACCGGAGCCGCAAAGCTCCGGTTTTTTTGTTTTTCTTACTTATTTTTGTTTTTCTTATTTGGCGAATTCAACTGCCGGAGGTGTGATCTGCGGGCTCAGAGGCGCTTTCTTCAGCTCTTTTGCATTGAGATCAAAGGTCTTAAAATCGATGCTGCGCAGAACCTGATCATTATACATTTTGACATAGAATTTCTGGTTCTTCAGGTCAGCGATGGTTGACCATTGGGTGAATTCCAGTGGAATGTTCTGTTCTTTCGCAGTCTGAATCCAGCCTTTCGGAATATCAAAATTGTTCAGGATATGCTCAGTCAGGCGAACGCCTTCGTCACCGCTTGGCTGTTTTTCGGCAGTCAGAACATAGGCTGCAGCACGGACAAAACGTGATGGTGGCGTTGAATCACCCGGAATGCCGAGCAGACCTGAACCCTGACCCAGTGGCATAAATTTTTCACCGTCAATTGTCATGTCATTTGCATTGAGCGGCGACATTTTCAGATAGTTTCTGAGATTGGTCAGATGCCAGTCAAAGGACGGGGAGTTCGTCATGACGCCGACCGGATTTTCGTAAATCTTGAGCTTGCCATCCACCGGTTCAATCACGATTGATTTGCCGCTTGCATCGTGAATTGTATAATGCAGCGGTGGCGCAAAGCCCATTTCCGGCTGCACGAGATTGATAACGCTGATATCCTGAATTGCGGTTTTGACTTCTTCAACCGTTGCGAAATTGGTCAGAATCCAGCTCAGCACATCCCATGGTGCTAGCGATTTTTCCTTGTCGGTCTTGGAACCGTCCGCATAGCCTGCACATTCAGGGAAATACAGAACGCCGCCTGCAAGACCTTTTTCATTCATGCCGTCCACGAGGGTGGTTTCACCCAGTGCATTCATGCCGATGGCGGCATATTTGCCTTTCCATTTTTTGCCCGGTTTACCGTCCGCACCGGTTGTGTGCAGCGTAAAGTGGCGCGGAATAACCAGTGCATTGGATTTCAGTTCAATACCGAATTCCATGGTGCGGGCATAGATGCCGCTGCCATCGGTTGTCGGCAGCAGAAAGCTGGTGCAGGCGGCTGCCGCATAAGGTGCGGAAACAGCTGCAATCACAGTCAGTGCAGTCGTGGATTTTACAAATTTGTTCTTAAGGACGTTCGCGAAACTCAGTTTCAAAAGGATGCTCCTTCCAGAAAAATGGATGCAGTCTTCTAGCACGCATAATGTAAATCAGATGTGAAGAAACCTATTGATTTTTTTGATTTAATCTTGATTTTATTTGAAATGTTTTTCAAGATGTAAATATATTTATTATGATTATATCTTTTTACAGAAAATACTTATTGAGGGGCAATAAAGATATGGGGCGAATATCAGGAATCGCTGTAGCAAAACTCGCATTTGCTGTATGTTTCAGTGCTTTAACACTTATAAGTAGCAAAGCATTCAGTGCTGATAGTCTTGTGCCGCAGCAACCGGCACCTTTTGATGAGCAGCGCTGGAAAGTGATTGTCAGTCCCTATATCTGGGCGGCATCGCTTGACGGACACGCCAATGTTGCCGGACGCCGGACGAATATCGACGTGCCGTTTTCAGATATTCTCAAAAATCTCGATTTTAGTGCCATGGGCAATATTGAGGTTACCAATGGTCTCTTCGGTCTGTATTTAGACGGGCAATATACCAAAACCAGTCAGGATGAATCGTTTCATTCTCTGACCTTGGGCGCGGATATCACCTCCGTTACGCTCTCGGCCGGTGCATTTTTCCGCGCTCTTGAAGTGCCGCTGGAAGGGACAACGGTTTTCGGCGGGCAACGTGTTTTTGCAGTTGAACCGACGGCCGGTATCCGCTGGACACAGCTGAAGGCGGACTTCATGCTGGATCGCTGGTCAGAACATCGCACAATGCAGTGGACAGATCCCTTTATCGGTGCGCGGATCAATACAGACCTGACAGATCGCTGGAACCTGTTCGCGGAAGCTGATGTCGGCGGGTTTGGTGCCGGTTCTGATCTGAGTGCGCAGGGGCAGGCTTATCTGGGCTATCGCACGCATATCTTTAATCAGCC
>JAIRVW010000194.1 GCA_031253705.1 Brucellaceae bacterium | reverse complement strand
CGCTGGGTGTCTGGTTCCAGATGCGCCACTACACCGATGTCATGAAGGGCATCAGCAATAAATACAAAGACGGCTATGTCGGCGCGGGTCATGTGCGCGGGCGTTTTGGTAAAGGCGTTATTGTTTTGATTGTGGTGGATCAGGATCTGGTTGTGCGCAGGTTTTTGGAGATGAGCGGGCGCACAGTCTTTGCCAAATTCGCCCGCCGCGATGCATTTGAAGGGCTGACACTGGCCCAGCTGCGTGAGCAGCTGGAGCAGGATAAGTTTCAGCCCGCAGTGGCTCATGCAGTGCGTTCTGCCATTGAACAGGCGGAGAGGCTGGCTGAGCAATCGGACGGCAGTGCGCAACTCACCGGTCTGAAACCGGTTGAAGCGTAGAAGACTGAGTTTGTAGGGGAGGCCGCATCTGTGATGCGGTAATCAGGGAGGTAATATGTCAATTACAGCAATGTTGGCACAACATGCCGACGTCACTATGCAATCCCTGCATCATGCGGGGGGGCTGGTAACCGATGCGGTTCTGAATACGGGACTGCATGGCAAAATGGCAACGCAAAATCATGCGCAGGATTTCGTGGTACTGGCGCAGGCCACCACGGATGCGGGCAGCACGGCAGCCAACGGCAATATTACCGTTGATCAGTTCCGTGAGCGTCTGCAAAATGTGCAGCAGGAAGAACAGCTCGGCTGGCTTACAGCAATGGGCAAGCACTTTATCGGTGTGTTCCAGAAGGGCGGCGAGGTTCTGACCGGTTTCGTCACCGGTATTATCCCGACCCTGATCGTGCTGATGACCGCTTTTTACGCGATCACCGAACTGGTGGGTGAAAAGCGTGTGCATGGTCTGGCACGCGGTGCCGGTCGTATCGCGCTGACCCGCTATACAGTATTGCCGCTGCTATCCGTTTTCTTTCTCACCAATCCGATGGCTTACACCTTCGGCTCGTTTCTGGAAGAAAAACACAAACCGGCTTTTTATGATGCTGCCGTTTCCTATGTGCATCCGCCGCTTGGCCTGTTTCCGCATATCAATCCGGGTGAATATTTCGTCTGGGGCGGCATTCTTGTGGCCTTGATGGAGCTGGAAAAGAAAGGTGCGGTGCCGGGCGGTTATCACATCACCGTGGCGATCTGGTATGCGCTGGTCGGTCTGGTGGTGATCCTGCTCAAAGGCATGCTGACAGAACGCATTACAGCCATTATGGCGCGCCGTCAGGGCATTGAGCTCTGAGAAAGGCGGGAGGGGAAAAATGGCAAAATCCTATAAATCCGTAACAATTCAGGCTGGTTCCGGCGGATGGGGCGGCCCGCTGACCATTCAGCCGACTGAACAGCGTAACAAGGTTGTTTCTGTCACCGGCGGCGGTATTCATCCGATTGCCCGTCTGATCGCCGATATGACCGGTGCTGAAGCCGTAGATGGTTTCAAAAGCCCGCCGATTGAAAGCGAAATGGCTGTGGTTGTCGTGGATTGCGGCGGTACGGCACGCTGCGGCGTCTATCCGCGTAAACGTATCCCGACCATTAATGTGATGCCGGTCGGGCAGTCCGGCCCGCTTGCGCAATATATTACCGAAGACATTTATGTGTCGGGCGTCAAGCCGGATAATATTGTGGTTTCGGACGGTTCCGCACCGGCTGCTGCCGCTGCGGCACACACCAAGGCTGAGGCACTTGCCGCCGCTGCACCGGTTGAACAACCGTCAGAGGGTGGCATCATCGGTCTGATCAGTAGCGTCGGCCGTGTGATGGGCGGTATTGTCGGGGTGTTCTTTAATGCCGGTCGCCGCACCATCGATCAGGTTATCCGTAACGTTCTGCCGTTCATGGCTTTCGTTACGATGTTGATCGGCTTCATTCTCTATACCGGTATCGGCGATATTCTTGCACAACCGCTGGGGCCGCTTGCCAATAATATTATTGGCTTGCTGATCTTGTCCGCAATTTGCGGTCTGCCGTTCCTGTCACCGGTTCTCGGACCCGGTGCGGTGATTGCACAGGTGGTTGGTGTGGCCATTATCGGCCCGCAGATTGCCAATGGCACAATTGCTCCGGCAATGGCTCTGCCTGCACTGTTTGCCTATAACACGCAGGTGGGCTGTGACTTTGTACCGGTCGGTCTGGCACTGGGTGAAGCCAAGCCGAAAACCATTGAAATCGGTGTGCCTGCAGTGCTGATCAGCCGTCAGATCATGGGGCCGGTTTCGGTGCTGATCGCGTGGGCAGTGAGCCTGCTGGTTCTTTAAACAAGATATGCAAAGAGCGGTCTGGTCGCCAATGACCGGCCGCTCTTTCAAGACAGACTTAAATGACAGATTGAAAGGTACCGCCATTATGACAATTTCTCTGAAAACACGGGTGACCGCTGTGGGGCCTGAAGTGGCGGATCTGGCTGAAGGCGGCGTTGTAATTTTGTTTGCCGATGGTTCGCCGTCTGAACTGGCAGAAGTATCTGTTTTGCATGCGGTGGAAGCTGAACCGTCTGCGGAAGCACCGGCAACCGGTGCAACCATCAGCATTGGTTCGTTAGAGGCAAAAATTACCTCTGTCGGCTCCAGCGCATGGCAGAAAGTGCTGGATATCGGCCATGTGGTGATTTCGTTTAATGGTGCGGATAATACGGATCGTCCGGGCGAAATCTGTGCATCCGAAGTGGATACAGCACTGCTGGTCGCGCAATTGCAGACCGGTGTGAGCATTATTATTCGCGCATAATATTTGAAAATATTAAGACAGGTATAGCATGGAACGCTCGACAATCGTACGGGTGCATGAAGGATTGCATGCACGGCCGGCTACCCGCTTTGTAAAGCTTGCCAAAGGCTTTGAATCGGAAATCGAGATTGTGAAGGCAGGCAAAAGCGTCAGTGCCAAAAGCTCTGTAAAGCTGATGTTGCTCGGTGTGAAAGAAAACGACAATGTCACCGTGCGGGCTGAAGGTGCGGATGCAATCGAAGCACTGGAAGCGCTGATCGGCTATCTGGAAAATCCGCTCTCCGGTCTGGATGACCATGCGGCCGCTCCTGTCTCTGTACCTGTGTCCGAGGTTGTGAGCGAAGCTGTCTCTGTTGTCGCACCGGAAGATACGGGTTTCATCACCGGTATCGCCGCCAGCGAAGGCGTGGCGATCGGGGCGGCCTATCCGTTTTTCCCGCTGGAAATCACAGCCGATAACCGGATGCTGAAGCCGGATGAAATACCGGCCGAACTGGCGCGCTTCCATGCGGCGGTTGCTGGCGTGCAGCAACGTATGGATGCAGAACTGAAAACGGATAATCTGGCGGAAAGTGACCGCGGTATTATCGCAGCGCTGAAAGATATCGCCGCTGATGAGACATTGCTGGAAGAAGCGACAGGCCTGATCCGTGGTGGTCTGGATGCCTTGTCGGCCATGCTTGGTGCCGGTGCAGCTGTTGCCCGTCAGTTCTCAGAGATTGATGATCCTTACCTCAACGCCCGTGCGGATGATGTGCAGGCTGTCAGCCGTCAGATTTGTCTGGCATTGTTGGGGCAGCAGGATATCAGTCTTGAAGCTTTGCCGGATGGAGCAATTCTGATTGCTGAGGATATCGGCGCATGGGATTTTGCCCGTGCGCCGTTGAAGAAGATCGGTGCGATTGTCTGCGGTCATGGCGGCGCTACCTCGCATGTGGCGATCATTGCCCGCACCCATGGTATTCCGGCAGTGCTGGGTTTGGGCAAAGCCGTGCATCAGCTTAAAGATGTAAAACAGATTGCGGTTGATGGCAGCAAAGGCCGTGTCGCTCCCGATCCGGATCAGGCAATCAGCGCGGATTTCAATCAGCGTATTGAGGAAGCAAAAGCCGAGAAACAGGCTTTGGAAGCTTACCGTGCCATGATCCCGCAGCGTGCCGACGGCACAGTGATTGAGGTGGCAGCCAATCTTGGCGCTCTGGAAGAAATTGAAGTGGCACAGGCTGCCGGTGCGATGGGGGTCGGACTGTTCC
>JAIRVW010000181.1 GCA_031253705.1 Brucellaceae bacterium | reverse complement strand
TCACGAGCAGTACGTTTGCGCAGATTTTCCATATCCGCAGCCAGACGCAGCATCTGATCTTTCAGCGCATTATTCTCCACCTGCAGTTCAGCAAGTGGATTGATGGCGTCTTCAGCAGCCGCATCATCTTCCGCAGCTTCAGCCACGGCTTCGTCCTTGCGTGCTTTCAGAAAATCATCAGCGGCACGCTTCAGAGCATCGCGGTCACGCGGATTATTAAGATCGCGCTGGCCAAGATCCGGGGTTTCGCTGTTTTTGTTTTCGTCAGCCATTATTCTCTTCCGTCTTGAATCATCTTTGTCTGGGATATCGATGTTTGTGTGCTGAAAATCAAGACCGTCGCTCTGCGGCGCGGCAAATTAACAGCCTTATTTAAGTTTTAGCCCCGTAAGAGGCGGGAAACCAGCGAGGCCGTATAGTCCACCATCGGCACAATGCGGGCATAATTGAGCCTTGTCGGGCCGATGACGCCAAGGGCACCGATCACCCGCTGCTCAGAGTCACGATAAGGTGCAACCACCAGTGAGGAGCCGGAGAGGGAGAAGAGTTTATTCTCGGAGCCGATAAAAATCCGCACACCGGAACCGGCTTCCGCCAGATCCAGCAGCTGGATCATACCTTCTTTGGTTTCCAGATCATCAAACAGCAGGCGCAGCCGCTCCAGATCATCCTGTGCGGAAATGTTTTCCAGAAGATTGGAGCGACCGCGTCCAATCAGTCTGGTCTGCTGATCACCGGACGCACCGCTCCACACGGCCAGCCCCTGTTCCACCAGATGCTGGGACAGGCTGTCGAGCGCCTGACGGGTTTCTTCTTTTAAACTTTCAATCTGTGTGCGGGCTTCGGCAAGGGTTTTGCCGTGAATATGGGCGTTCAGAAAATTCGAGGCCTCAATCAGCTGCGAAGAGGTGACGCCTGCGGGCAGATCAATGACACGGTTTTCCACGTCGCCGCTCTGGGTTACCATCACCGCCAAAGCGCGGGTCGGTTCAAGGCGCACAAATTCAATATGTTTCAGCGCGCCCTCGGCCTTGGTCGCCAGTACCAGACCGGCACCGCGTGACAGGCCGGAGAGGATCTGGCTGGCTTCCGTCAGCACATGCTCGACAGAATTATTGTGCCCCGCAGCCCGCACCTGATGTTCGATACTGCTGCGCTCATCGGCAGGCAGGTCACTGACTTCCATAAAGGCATCGACAAAGAAGCGTAAGCCCAGCTGGGTCGGCATGCGTCCGGCGGAAATATGCGGTGAATAGACCAGTCCCAGATGCTCCAGATCGCTCATCACATTGCGGATGGTGGCCGGAGACAAAGACAAAGGCAGCAGACGTGACAGATTGCGCGAACCGACCGGCTCGCCGTCATTCAGATAGCTTTCAACAATGCGCTGGAAAATATCGCGCGACCGCTGATCCAGCACCTGTAAGGGGGCATGCAGAGTGTCAGCACGATCTGGTCTGATCATAGATTCAATGGCTCCGTTTATAAGCAATATATAGGCTATTGTACTGCGCGGGCAAAGAGCAGGAACTGTGCTTTGCGTGTTTCCTCTCCGATTTTCCTTTATATTTGGCGACTACAGGCTTAGAAGCGGGATAAGTGCCTTTCAAAGGCGATATCAGATTATAGTCAGGCTGCCCTGTGATTTTTGTGCAGCCTTGTTTTAAAAGGAAAATCCATGCGTCCATCCAAACGCGCTCCGGACGAAATGCGTGCAATCTCTTTTGAACGCGGCATTTCCAAACATGCGGAAGGCTCCTGCCTCGTCAAATTCGGCGATACCCATGTGCTTTGCACCGCTAGCCTTGAAGAAAAGGTTCCGGGCTGGATGCGCAACAGTGGTAAAGGCTGGGTCACTGCGGAATACGGCATGCTGCCGCGCTCGACCGGTGATCGAATGCGTCGTGAAGCTGCCAGCGGTAAACAGGGTGGCCGCACACAGGAAATTCAGCGTCTGATCGGCCGCTCATTGCGTGCCGTTGTCGATATGCAGGCGCTGGGCGAATATCAGATCACCGTTGACTGCGATGTTATTCAGGCTGATGGCGGCACCCGCACTGCGGCGATCACCGGCGGCTGGGTAGCCCTGCATGATTGCCTGCGCTGGATGGAAGCCCGCCAGATGGTCAAGGTCGACAAGGTTCTCAAAGATCACGTTGCTGCAATTTCCTGCGGCATTTATGAAGGCACACCGGTGATCGATCTGGATTATCCGGAAGATTCAACCGCGCAGACCGATGCGAATTTCGTGATGACCGGTCGCGGCGGTATTGTTGAAGTGCAGGGCACTGCTGAAGGCGAGCCATTCTCGGATGCAGAATTTGCAAGCCTGATGGAACTGGCACGCGGCGGTATCAAGCGTCTGGTTGATCTGCAGAAAATGGCTGTTTCCTGAACCGGAAACGGGCTGTTCTGAATGCCTCTGAATTATCCAATAATTTAATTGGATAATTCACCCGATCGTGAGCGGAGATGAATCCGGAACCTGTTATAACAGGTCGGAGCATTTCCGTAACAATGATGACCGGCAGGAGATTCATAATGCAGAACGAACAGCTGAAACCGAAGCAGATCCTTGAATCCGCGCTTTATGTGCGCGATATCGAAGAGGCAGTACAGTTCTACCGCGATATTCTGGGGTTGGAACTGGCCTTGCCTTATAATCATCGCAATGCATTCTTTCGTTGTGGTACAGGGATTTTGCTGGTTTTTGATGCCAAAGAGACGGTAAAACCGGCACAGGAAGGCGCACTGCCGATCCCGACCCATGGTACGACCGGCGCAGGCCATATGTGTTTTGCCGCCAGCCGTGAAGAAATTGCAGGCTGGAAACAGCATTTTGCTAAGCATGACATAGAGATTGAGCGCGAGTTTGACTGGCCGAACGGCGCGCGCTCCCTTTACATCCGCGATCCTTCCGGTAATTCACTGGAATTCGCTGAACCCAAATTATGGAATAATGGATAAACTGATGAGAGAGCTGAACAAAGGCAAGCTGGTTGTTGCAAGTCATAATGCAGGCAAGCTCAAGGAGTTTGCGGATCTGATCGGGCCGTTCGGCTTTGATACACAGTCTGCCGGTCAGCTTGGCCTGCCGGAGCCGGATGAAACCGGCACGACTTTTGAGCAGAATGCTTATATCAAAGCTTTCGCTGCGGCTGAAGCAACCGGTCTGCCAGCTCTCTCGGATGATTCCGGCATGATGGTCGATGCGCTGGGCGGTGAGCCTGGCGTTTATACCGCCAATTGGGCGGAACTGCCTGATGGCAGTCGCGATTTCAACATGGCGATGGGGAAGGTGCTGGATAAGCTCGAAGCTAAAGGCGCGATGCAACCGGAACAGCGCAAAGGCCGCTTTGTCTCTGTGATCTGCCTGTGCTGGCCGGATGGTCACGCGGAATATTATCGCGGTGAAGTGGAAGGCCAGATTGTCACCCCGCGCGGCAATGACGGCTTTGGCTTCGATCCGTTGTTCCTGCCGGACGGTTATGACAAGACATTCGGTGAGATGACAGCAACGGAAAAACATGGCTGGAAGCCGGGTGATGCACATGCCTTGTCGCACCGCGCCCGTGCATTCAAACTGTTTGCCGAAGCAAAATTCGCATCAATGGATGTGAAATAATGCAGTCTCTGTCCGCTGCCGGTGTCAATATCGTAACCCCGCTGCCCATTTTGCAGGCAGACGGGGATCATGCATTCGGCATATATCTGCACTGGCCGTTCTGCATGGCGAAGTGCCCTTATTGCGATTTCAATTCGCATGTGCGGCATCAGCCGGTGGATCAGCCGCGTTTTGCGCAGAGTTTCTTGCGCGAAATGGCGACTTTGCGCGAGCGGACAGGACCACGCACGGTTACCAGTATTTTCTTAGGCGGCGGCACACCCTCGCTGATGCAGCCGCAGACCGTTGGCGCTTTGCTGGACGGCATCGCCAAATACTGGTCTGTTGCTGACAATATTGAAGTGTCACTGGAAGCCAATCCGACCAGTGTGGAAGCCGATCGTTTTCGCGGCTATCGTGCTGCCGGTGTCAATCGTGTATCGCTGGGTGTACAGGCGCTGAATGACCGTGATCTCAAGCGTCTCGGACGGTTACATTCCGTGGCTGAAGCGAAAGTGGCGATCGGTCTGGCGCGTGAGATTTTCCCGCGCCTGTCTTTCGATCTGATCTATGCCCGCCCTGACCAGACGATTGCCGACTGGAATGCAGAATTGCGCGAAGCGGTAGCCCTCGCAGCCGATCATTTGTCGCTCTATCAGCTGACAATTGAAGAAGGCACGCAGTTCTATAATCTCTGGAAGGCGGGCAAGTTGACCACGCCGGAGCCGGATCACGCCGCAGCGCTTTATGAAGAAACGCAACGCGTGACGGCAGAGCTCGGACTTCCTGCCTATGAGATTTCCAATCATGCGGTTGCAGGACGCGAGTCCCAGCATAATCTGGTCTATTGGCGCTATGGCGAATATGTCGGCGTCGGTCCCGGTGCGCATGGACGTTTCCGTGAGAACGGCACACGCACGGTGACAATTACCGAAAAACACCCTGAAACATGGGTGGATAAGGTCGAAGCCTCCGGTCACGGTATTATTGAAGAAGAATATCTGACAGCGGAACAGGAAGGCGATGAATTCCTGATGATGGGACTGCGCCTGAAAGAAGGCGTTGATCTCAACCGCTATCAGAAGCTGACCGGCCATGGTCTGAACCCGCAGCGGCTGCAACAGCTGCTGGAGCAAAAATTGCTGGAACTGCGCGATGAGCGTTTCTTGCGGGCGACGCCAGATGGTGCTTTGCTGCTCAATACGCTGGTCGCAGAACTGACGGCTTAGAGCATTTCCAGCAAAAGTGCGAAGCGGTTTTGCGTCGGATAATGCGTCAAAACAAATAGTTACAGCGGTTCCAATGATTCAGTCTTAACTGGAACCGCTGTAAATTTTAGACAAGGATATAGTGTGGAAGACAATCTACAGGAAACGCGCGGCTATGTGGTGGGGGAAAAGAACTTTCGTGCCCGCCCGATTGAGCCTGCGCTCTATATTGTCGCCACGCCAATCGGTAATCTCGGTGATATAACTTTGCGGGCGCTGGAAGTACTGGCGTCATGTGATGTACTGGCCTGCGAGGATACGCGTGTTACTCGTGTGCTGCTTAATCGTTTTGCGATTGCCCGCCGTCCGATTGCCTATCACGAGCATAATGCCGCTGAAGCCGGACCAAAAATTCTGGAAGCTCTGGCATCAGGTAAAAGCGTGGCACTGGTGTCCGATGCCGGTACACCGCTGGTGTCTGATCCGGGCTATCGTCTTGTCGAGGAAGCCCGTAATGCCGGTTATAAAGTGGTGCCGGTACCGGGTGCTTCTGCAGTGATGGCGGCTTTGATGGCCTCCGGCTTGCCAACGGACAGTTTCATGTTTTGTGGTTTCCTGCCGCCGAAACAGGGACAGCGCCGCAATAAGCTTGAAACCTATAAGACCATTGATACGACGCTGATTTTCTTTGAGTCGCCTAATCGCGCCTCGGATACTTTGCAGGATATGGCCACAGTTTTCGGGGCGGATCGTCCTGCCGCTTTGTGCCGTGAACTGACCAAAGCCTATGAGACTTTCTCAACCTCGACTTTGGGTGCGTTGTGCGAGCAATATGACGGTGAAGACCGTATTCGCGGTGAGGTGGTTTTGCTGGTCGGTGCACCGCTGCAAAACTCCGTGCCGGTGACCGAGCAGGATATTGATGCTCTGTTGCTCTCTCTTGCGCAGGAGCTTTCACCTTCCAAAGCTGCGGGCGAAGCCTCCCGCATGACCGGCAAACAAAAAGGCGAGCTGTACCAGCGCCTGATGATATTGAAGGCTCAACAATAATGGGCACATCTCGTGAGAGGAAGCAAAAAGCATTTTCTCGCGGGATAAAGGCGGAGCGGCTGGCCGCTTTTGCTCTGATGATCAAAGGTTTTCGTATTGTCGAGCGGCGCTATAAAACCCGCTTTGGCGAGATTGATCTGATCGCCAGACGCGGCAGTCTGGTGCTGATTGTTGAAGTGAAAGCCCGTGCCTCCGTTGAAGCGGCGATGGAGGCTGTCAGTGCTATGAATTTGCAGCGGATTGAGTCTGCGGCTGATCACTGGCTTGCCCGTCAGCCGGATCATCACAAGTTGTCCCTGCGCTTTGACCTCATCGCGGTGCTGCCACGTCGCTGGCCGGTGCATATTCCGGCGGCTGTCAGTTTCCGGAACTAAATTTCACGAAATTTGCAAAACGCGAAAAAGCGATGCGGCGCAGCGCTCAAGCGCACAAGCCTGTTGCTTATAAGCGGGCGAAGAATGCGCGATACTCGGCACAATCCTTAACCACCCTTTGAAAGGTGCTGATTGTGACGGCTCACCCGACCAGATTAACGGCTTTTCCGGCTTTCTTCCGTGTGGACAGCGCGGCAGTGCTGATTGTCGGCGGTGGGGAAGAAGCGCTGAACAAGGCACGCCTGATTGCTGAAACCACAGCTCAAATCCGCATTGTGGTGCCGGAAGGCGAGACACCGGAGCCTGATCTGGTGCAGTTTGTGCTGGATGGTGGCTATCATTTACGCACCGGTATTTTGCAGGATAATGATTTCGCTCAGGTGAAACTGGCATTTGTTGCGACGGGTGATGCCGTACAGGACGCAAAAATTGCTGATGAGATAAAAACACGGCGCATTCCGGTCAATGTGGTCGACAGGCCCTATTTGTGCGATTTCTTCACACCGGCACTGGTTGCTCGTGCGCCGGTTGCCGTGGCAATCGGTACCGAAGGCGCAGGGCCGGTACTCGCTCAAAAACTGCGTCGCGAGATCGGTGCTGCGTTATCGCCGCAAACCGGAGCGCTGGCGCAACTGGCGGCAGACTATCGTGGCAAGGCGGAAAGCACGCTACCTAGAGGTGCGACGCGACGCCAGTTTTGGGATGTGTTCTTCAACGGTGCAGTGGCACAAGCAGTTGAGCGCGGCGATCTGAACCTTGCGCGGGAGCTGGCTGATCAGGCTCTGATCGAGGCGAATATTCCTGCCGGTTATGTCTGGCTGGTCGGTGCAGGACCCGGAGCAGAAGACCTGCTGACCTTGCGTGCGCAACGTGTGCTGATGCAGGCAGATGTGATACTCTATGATGCGCTGGTGCCGGAGAGCGTGGTTGCCATGGGCAGACGCGATGCCGTGCGCATTTCCGTAGGAAAACGCAAAGGCTGCCACAGCAAAAGTCAGGACGAGATCAATCAGCTGCTTGTTGAACTTGCCCAAGAGGGGCAGCGCGTGGTGCGGCTCAAATCCGGTGACCCGCTGGTCTTTGGTCGTGCCGGTGAAGAAATGGCAGCGCTGCGTGCAGCCGGTGTCAGTTTCGAGATTGTGCCCGGCATTACTTCAGCCATTGCTGCAGCCGCTGATATGCAATTGCCTTTGACGTTGCGTGGTGTTGCATCCTCCCTGATTTTCACCACCGGTCACGATATGGCGGGGGACATCCTGCCGGATTGGGCGCGGCTTGCGCTCAGCGGCGCAACCATTGCCGTTTATATGGGCGCCAGCGTTGCCGCATCGGTTGCAAACCGCCTGACCGCTGCCGGTCTGCATGAAGATACGGCGGTCGCCGTGGTGGAAAATGCCGGACGGAGCGAGCGTGTAATGCTGCACGGCCTCCTCAAAGATCTGGAACAGCTGGAAAATCATAATGAGCTGCAAGGGCCGGTGATGGTGATTATCGGCGATGCGGTTGCCGGTGCCTCGCTTGAAGGTGCCCGCCCGCTTGCACAGGAAAATATTGAGATACCGGCACTGCATGTCTTGCAGGCCGGTGAAAAGGAGAAAGCATAATGACAGTCAAAGTCCTGAGTGCCAATCGTCTGAGCGACGGTGTTTCGGTCTGGCTTGCTGCGGATGGTCATTGGGCGAGTTCTATTCGCGGGGCATTGCTGGCGCGCCATCCCGAGGCGGTTGCCGCGCTTGAAGCCGCCGGAAAGCAGGCCAGCCGCTTTGATGAGGTGGTGGATATTAATCTGATTGAGGTCGAGGAGCGCGGCGTTGACCTGTTCCCCGTTCGTCTGCGTGAGCGTATCCGCCTGTCAGGCCCTACAATCACACCTGTGGTACGGCTGCATTCGGTAGCCGGTTGAGTTTTGATACGCGTTGGGAGAGGCGGCCATGTACAGGTATGATGAGTTTGACCGCGAATTTGTATTCGCCCGTGTGGAGCAGTTTCGCGATCAGGTGGCGCGACGTTTAAGCGGTGAGCTGAGCGAAGATCATTTCAAACCGCTGCGGCTGATGAATGGTGTCTATCTGCAACTCCATGCCTATATGCTGCGTATTGCTATTCCTTACGGCACTTTGTCTTCGCGTCAGATGCGCAAGCTGGCGCATATTGCCCGTGTCTATGACCGTGGTTACGGGCATTTCACAACGCGGCAGAACTTGCAGTTCAACTGGCCGAAGCTCACCGATATTCCCGCCATTCTGGAAGAACTGGCCGAGGTGGAAATGCATGCCATCCAAACCTCCGGCAATTGCATTCGTAATGTGACTGCCGATCATTTCGCCGGAGCGGCACGGGATGAAGTGGCTGACCCGCGCCCCTATGCCGAGATTTTGCGGCAATGGTCGTCATTGCATCCGGAGTTCTCCTATCTGCCGCGCAAATTCAAAATCGCGGTAACAGGTGCTGAAGCCGATCGTGCAGCCATTCAGGTGCATGATATCGGCCTGCATCTGAAAGAGGACGGGCAAGGACAGCGCGGCTTTGCGGTCTATATCGGCGGCGGGCAGGGACGTACGCCGATGATTGCCAAGAAGGTGCGGGATTTTCTGCCGGAAGCGGATTTGCTGACCTATATTACCGCCATTGTGCGGGTTTATAATCTCCACGGTCGCCGTGACAATAAATACAAGGCGCGTATCAAAATCCTCGTCCATGAAACTGGGCTTGAGGATTTGCAGGCGCAGATTGAAGCCGAATGGCAGGTGATTAAAGACAGTGATTTGAAACTGCCGGAGGCCGACATCGCGGCGATCAATACCTATTTTGCTACGCCCGCTTTGCCGGAGCGCGCAGAGGGGCACGGGCTTGTAGCGGCCACGCGTAAAAATGATGTGGCTTTTGCCTCATGGTTTTCTCGCAATGTGACACCGCATAAGCATCCTGATTATGGTGTGGTGACGATCTCGCTCAAAGCGATTGGTGAAATTCCGGGCGATGCGTCTGCCGATCAGATGGATATTGTGGCTGAACTCGCCGAGCATTATTCACAGGCTGAAATTCGCGTCAGCCACGAGCAAAATCTGGTGCTGCCGCATGTAGCACTGGCCGACTTGCCGAAGCTCCATGCGCAATTGCAGCAGGCCGGACTTGCTACTGCCAATGCAGGGCTGATTACCGATATTATTGCCTGCCCGGGGCTCGATTATTGCGCGCTGGCCAATGCCCGCTCCATTCCTGTGGCGCAGCGCATTTCCGAACGTTTCGGTTCACAGGCGCGGCAGGAGGAAATCGGCGATCTGAAGATCAAAATTTCCGGCTGCATCAATGCCTGCGGCCATCACCATGTCGGCCATATCGGTATTCTCGGCGTAGAGAAAAAAGGCGAGGAATTATACCAGATTACGCTTGGCGGTTCCGGTGATGAGCAGACATCCATCGGTGATATTACCGGCCGCGGTTTTTCTTCCGAAGACGTGGTGGATGCCATTGAAACGGTGGTGAATACCTATCTGAATATCCGCAGTGCACCGCAGGAAAGTTTTCTCGAAACCTATCGGCGCTTAGGGGCGCAGCCGTTTAAGACTGCGCTCTACGGGGAGGCTGCCCATGCGGCCTGATCTGACTGAGACCACAGCGGACAGGGCGCAGCGTCTGAATTATCTTTACGGCGATGCAAGTGCGGAGGCGATTATCGCAGCAGCCGTCAAAGAATTTGGCGCAGGGCTGGCTGCGGTGTCCTCTTTCGGCGCGGATTCTGCAATCCTGCTGCATCTGATTGCGCAGGTGCAGCCGTCATTGCCGATATTGTTCTTGCAAACCAATAAGCATTTTCCGGCGACATTGCGCTATCAGGCACAACTGGTGCAGGAACTGGGGCTGACGAATGTCCGCGACCTGTTGCCGGATGCGGGTGCTTTGAAAACCCATGATCCGCTGGGCGCTCTGTGCCTGACGGATAAAGACCGCTGCTGCGATTTACGCAAAGTCCAGCCACTCGCACAAGGAATTGCACCTTTTCAGGCATGGTTCACAGGGCGTAAGCAGTTTCAGGCGGCTACGCGCAATGGCTTACCTGCTTTCGAGGCTGTGGGGCAGCATATCCGGATTAATCCGCTGCGGGACTGGACTTCAGAGCATCTGGAAGCCTATCGCGAGGTGCATCATCTGCCACCGCATCCTCTGGTGGAGCAGGGCTATCGCTCTATAGGCTGTATGCCATGCACGCGGCCGGTCAGTGATGATGAAGATCAGCGGGCAGGGCGCTGGTCAGGTTCGGGTAAAACCGAATGCGGGATTCATTTGGGTGGGCTGGAGCAGCATTTACAGCAGGATAAAACAAAGGGAGCAGAGCTATGACAGAGACAATTTTACCGGCACTCTGGTCGCGCTCCGGCCTGACAAAGGATGAATTTGTACCGGTTGAGACTATTGAGGAAATCAGCGGCTATAATGCGGTGATCGTGCCGCTGACGCTTTGGCCGGAGATTAGCCGTGAGCGTCTGCGCAACAGTCATATCCGGATCGGTGTACGGGTTGAAGCCGGTGAAGCGCTCGACGGTCTGTTGACGGATCTGCTTCATATTGATCTGCTGGTGTTGGATTTTCCGGCTTTCAATGACGGGCGTTCTTTTTCTAAAGCCGCACGTCTGCGCTCTCATTACGGATTTGCCGGTGAGATCCGAGCATCGGGTGCGGTGCATATTGATCAGGTCAGTGCCATGCTGCGTTCGGGTTTTGATAGTTTGCACATCAGCGATGCGCGGACTTTGAAACGTCTTCTGGCCGGAGAATTATATGATACCGGTCTTTATTATCAGCCGGTTGCCGGTGGCATTCATGGTGCCGAGCAGGGGCTGGCCGGTTATAGCTGGCGTCGCCGTCAGGGTTTTTAAACGGGTCATTATCGTTCCGGCCTGAAGGATGGCGGATAGCGCCAATTCACGTCATCGGCATCGGAGAACAGGAATAAAGCTTGTTTTATGTGCTGAAAACATTATCTACGATCATATCTCCCAAGTCCGCGCTGTTTAAAAGGCATTGTTGTGAGTTCTGATACGCTTCTCATCCATGTTACCGATCAAAAAGGTGAACGTCATACGCTTGAGGCTCTCGAGGGCTTCCGTGTGATGGAAGTGATCCGTGACTGGGGCTTGAATATTAAAGCAGAATGCGGCGGTGCCTGCGCCTGCGGCACCTGCCATGTCTATGTGACACCGGAATGGGCGGGTAAGCTCTATGAAGCGCAGGATGAAGAGCTGGATCAGCTCGATCAGACATTCCATGTTGAAGATCACTCACGTCTGTCCTGCCAGATTATTATGACGGAAGAACTCAACGGTCTGGAAGTCACATTAGCTCCGGGCACTGAAGCTGACCGTGAAGCTGCATAAGGTGAAATTGATCACTTCACTTTGATTTGAAGATGACTTTTCCGCTGTCCCCGTGATAGACAGCTTTCAGAAAGAGAGGCTTTATGGTTCTCTCTTCATGATTTTATGGATTAGGATACTCTCGTGATACGGCATATTGTATTTTTCAGCGTCAAAGAAGGTCAGGACGTCGAGGATGTATGCCGCCGCTTACGGGCTTTGGCGACGATTCCGCATTCGGAATGTTTTGAAGTCGTGGCCAACAGCAAGGTTGATCCGATGTGTGACCGGATTGATCTGGTTGTTTACGGTGAGTTCCGTGACGAAGCAGCCTTGGCGGCTTTCAAGGCGCATCCGACCTATGATGCAACAACACAGGCCGTGCGGCCATTGCGCGAAATGCGTTATTCTGCCGATTTCACTTCAACCATCGGCTGATATAATCCCCTGAAAAGCAGTGATAATGCTGATATTCGTGATGATCAGCAGTTGAAGATTCACGTTAAAAGTGATTGTCTGACGTTGAATTGATGACACGTCAGGCTGATATTGCTTTGCCGGTTGTGTTGTAAGCTGCTTCAGAGCCTGAAATGAAACAGGCAGACATATAGGAAATGCATATGGACGATTATGAAAAATATGCCATGGGCATGATGATCGTTTTCGGTGCGCTGATTATCGGTGCGCTGATGACTGTTAATCTGGTGGTTTATAACAAGCCGGGATTTTTGTTCGCGCTCGGCGCGGCGGTTGTTGCCTGGTTCTCAGCTTTCGGCGTTCTGCTCGATAAGCCGCGTGTTTACGGCGCCCTGATTGCAGTGTCCATTTTTCTGGTCGCCGGTTCAATCACGGCCTATGTGAAATAATCCGCTCTTGCGGTTTTATGAATAAACGCCGCCTCCAAGGGCGGCGTTTTTGTTTCTGTCAGTGTGTCTGCTCAGATATAAGGCGAGTAGCACTGACGGCGCGGGCCGTAATTCGGCTGGAATGTATTGTCCGATGCGCGGTATGACCGGTAGCGGTTATAGCACCAGTTGATATGGGCATTGCGGCCGGAGCGGTAAACCGGTGCCGGACGGTAATAGCGCGGTGGCGCAGGACGGTAGTAACGGAACTGCGGCTGATAATACGGCCGGTAATAAGGTCTGTAGTAAGGCCGGTAATGCGGGCGGTTCCAGTTCCGCGGCCGGTCGTAACGACGATCATAGCGGCGGTCATAAGACCGTCTTTCATTATAGTGGCGGCGTTCAGGATAATATTGCACATTCCGCGTCATTCCCTGTCCGCCTGCAGTCATATCCTGCAAGATGGCGCTCTGACTTGCGGCCACAGGCTGTGCCTGCGCGGCAGAGCCCAGAGACAATAGTCCCATGGTCAGTGCGGTGAGCGCCGCAGTAAAATAAGAAACCAGTTTTCTCATTTTTGTTTCTCCTCAGATCAAGGCGCATGCCAATATAAATAATCAGTATTTTATGACATGCGCAAAGAGCATATTACTTTTCATGAGATGAACGCTGCATGACTGTTGTCTTCTGCGCATATCCGTCAGGATGCGCTTTCCATCAATATACGCCGAGATAAGGCTAAAACTGCAGCGAATTTGTGCCGCTTGTTTTCACAAATCATAACCGCAGATGAGAGCTTGGTGAGCCGTCAGGATTTTCTGGTAATTTGAATGGCAAGTTTGACATAAAGATATGTTTATGTCATCAACTCGAAAAGAGAATTTATAGGGCAGGCAGGTAGCAGATGAGCACTTCTTTTGACACTCTTTTCGGACCGGTAGCAGACAGACCGGATGGTTCGGAAGTGCTTGCCGCTTTGCAGAAAGCTGCCCGCGAACGTATCCTCATTCTTGACGGTGCTATGGGCACGCAGATTCAGGGGCTGGGTTTCCATGAAGAGCATTTTCGTGGGGAGCGCTTTGCCGGTTGTGAGTGTCATTTGCAGGGCAATAACGACCTTCTGACACTGACACAGCCGCAGGCGATTGAAGAAATTCACTATGCCTATGCGATGGCGGGTGCGGATATTCTTGAAACCAATACTTTCTCTTCCACCTCTATTGCGCAGGCCGATTACAGCATGGAAGCGGCAGTCTATGAGCTGAACCGCGATGGTGCCCGTCTGGCACGTCGTGCAGCTTTGCGAGCGCAACAAAAAGATGGCCGTCGCCGTTTTGTTGCGGGTGCTCTGGGGCCGACAAACCGTACCGCTTCCCTGTCGCCGGATGTGAATAATCCGGGTTTCCGCGCTGTGACATTTGATGATCTGCGCATTGCCTATGCCGAGCAGATCCACGGTCTGGTCGATGGCGGTTCGGATATTATTCTGATTGAAACCATTTTTGATACGCTCAATGCCAAGGCTGCGGTTTTTGCCTGCGAACAGGTTTTTGCCGAAAAAGGCATCCGCCTGCCATTGATGATTTCCGGTACGATTACCGATCTTTCCGGCCGCACATTGTCCGGCCAGACGCCGACAGCTTTCTGGTATTCGCTGCGCCATGCGCGTCCCTTCACAATCGGTCTTAACTGTGCGCTCGGCGCCAATGCGATGCGTGCGCATCTGGCAGAGCTTTCAGGTGTGGCGGATACTTTTGTCTGCGCCTATCCGAATGCCGGTTTGCCGAATGAGTTCGGTCGCTATGATGAGACGCCGGAAGTGATGGCCGCGCAGATGGAGAGTTTTGCGCGTGAAGGGCTGGTCAATGTGGTGGGCGGTTGCTGCGGCTCCACGCCGGAACATATTACCGCTATTGCTGAAGCCACGGGCAAATATGAACCACGCAAGCCGGTGAAACTGGCACCGATGATGCGTTTGAGTGGTCTGGAACCGTTCACGCTGACCAAGGATATTCCGTTTGTGAATGTCGGCGAGCGTACCAATGTCACCGGTTCTGCGCGTTTCAAAAAACTGATTACCGCCGGTGATTATACCACGGCGCTCGATGTTGCCCGCGATCAGGTGAATAATGGTGCACAGATCATCGACATCAATATGGATGAAGGTCTGATCGACAGCCAGAAGGTGATGGTTGATTATCTCAATCTGGTTGCTGCCGAGCCGGATATTGCCCGTGTTCCGGTAATGATTGACTCATCCAAATGGGATGTGATCGAGGCCGGTCTGAAATGCGTGCAGGGCAAACCGCTGGTCAATTCCATCTCACTGAAGGAAGGCGAAGAAGCCTTTATCCATCACGCTAAACTGGTGCGCGCCTATGGTGCTGCTGTGGTGGTGATGGCCTTTGATGAAACCGGTCAGGCGGATACCAAACAGCGCAAGGTCGAGATTTGTACCCGCGCCTATAAAATTCTGACCGAGCAGGTCGGTTTCCCGCCGGAAGATATCATCTTCGATCCGAACGTGTTTGCCGTAGCGACAGGGATCGAAGAGCATAATAATTACGGTAATGATTTCATCGAAGCGACCAAGGAAATCATTGAAACCCTGCCGCATGTGCATATTTCCGGCGGTGTTTCCAACCTGTCCTTCTCGTTCCGTGGTAATGAGCCGGTGCGTGAGGCAATGCATGCGGTGTTTCTCTATCATGCTATTCAGGTCGGCATGGATATGGGCATTGTGAATGCCGGTCAGCTGGCGGTTTATGAATCCATTGATCCGGAATTGCGTGAAGCCTGCGAAGATGTGGTGTTGAACCGTCGTGAGGATGCGACCGAGCGCCTCTTGGAAATTGCGGAGCGTTTTCGCGGGACTGCCGGTAAGGAAGCCAAAGAGAAAGATTTAAGCTGGCGTGAGTGGAGCGTTGAGAAGCGGATTGAACACGCGCTGGTCAACGGCATTACCGAATATATTGAGGCCGATACGGAAGTAGCACGTCAGAGTGCCGAGCGTCCGCTGCATGTGATTGAAGGTCCCCTGATGGCCGGTATGAATGTGGTGGGTGACCTGTTCGGCTCGGGCAAAATGTTTCTGCCGCAGGTGGTAAAATCCGCCCGCGTGATGAAACAGGCCGTGGCGGTTTTGCTGCCCTATATGGAAGAAGAAAAGGCACAGAATGGCGGTGAAGAGCGCCAGAGTGCCGGTAAAATTCTGATGGCGACCGTGAAGGGCGACGTGCATGATATCGGCAAAAATATTGTCGGTGTTGTGCTGGCCTGTAACAATTATGAGATCATCGATCTCGGTGTGATGGTGCCGGCCGCGAAAATCCTGCAGGTGGCAAAAGACGAGAAGGTGGACATTATTGGTCTGTCGGGTCTTATCACACCGTCGCTGGATGAAATGGTGCATGTGGCGGCGGAGATGGAGCGTGAAGGCTTTGATCTGCCCTTGCTGATCGGTGGTGCCACCACCAGCCGTGTGCATACGGCAGTGAAAATCCATCCGAAATATCAGCGTGGCCAGACCGTCTATGTGCTAGATGCCAGTCGTGCTGTTGGTGTTGTATCTCAGCTTTTGTCGCCGGAGCAGAAAGACGGCTATGTCGCCGATATCCGTGCGGAATATGCCAAGGTGACAGCTGCTCATGAACGGAGCGAGGCGGAGAAAAAACGCTTGCCATTGGCACGTGCCCGTGAAAATGGCGAGAAGCTGGATTGGGAGAATTATACTCCGCCCAAGCCGACTTTCTTCGGCACTAAGGTCTTTGAAACCTATGATCTGGCAGAACTGGCGCGCTATATTGACTGGACACCGTTCTTCCAGACATGGGAACTGAAAGGCCGGTTCCCTGCCATTCTTGATGATGAAAAACAAGGTCCTGCCGCGCGCCAGCTTTATGAAGATGCGCAGGCCATGCTGAAAAAGATCATTGATGAGAAATGGTTTGCACCGCGAGCAGTCATCGGCTTCTGGCCGGCCAATGTGACGGGCGATGATATTCATCTTTTTAAGGATGATAGTCGTCAGGAACATACGGATACATTCTACACCCTGCGTCAGCAGCTATCGAAACGCGACGGCCGCCCGAATGTGGCGCTGTCAGATTTCGTGGCGCCTAAGGAT
>JAIRVW010000117.1 GCA_031253705.1 Brucellaceae bacterium | reverse complement strand
CAGATCTGGTCGCTGGTGCCGAATGGCACACCAATTTTGATTTCCGAGTAAACGTGTTTTAATTGTGGCCCTTTTTCGCTTCAGGAGAGCTTGCCCCCTTGAAGCGCGGCAAACAATGCTTAATTACTATTGATCTGTGGTATGAAGGCTGCGGAATTTTCTGCCGGTGAGAGGCACCGGCATCCGCCTTGCAATCGTATAAGCGGTTGGGTTGATCATCACAGAATTAACACGGTGCCGGGCCCCTCTGGCGAGAGTTTTTACGGCGCTCTCGTGATGTCGGTACTGCCGCAAATGTAGCCGGCGGACATGTGATCATGAAAATTTGTTTCATGCTTTCTGCGGAAGCCTGTCAGGGCGTTTCCGCTTTTAACTCTTATTCAAAAACTGAAAATTCAAATCATGCAGACCGGTCTCCTGCCTTTAATCCGGCCAATAAGGAGATCGTGAAATGAGCACGGATCATTCTCATAAGACAGTGCTCAGCTATTTTACCTGGGCATTTATTGTCACAGTCGTCGGTCTGATGCTTGGTGCATGGCTCGGCTGGCAGTCGAGCGGCACAATCGGCGGCATGGCGTCGATCTTCTTTATCTGTGCGGTTCTGGCGGTGCTGGAAATCTCACTGTCATTCGATAATGCGGTAGTTAATGCCAACAAGCTGAAAGATATGACGCCGGAATGGCAGCATCGCTTTCTGACATGGGGTATTATCATTGCCGTTTTCGGTATGCGTATTATCTTCCCGCTGATGGTAGTCGTGATTGCGGCCGGTATCGGCCCGATTGAAGCCATTGTGCTGGCCGCCTCCAAGCCGGAAGAATATGCGCGGATCATGACGGATGCGCATCTGCCGATTGCTGCTTTCGGCGGTACATTCCTGCTGATGGTTGCACTGACCTATTTCTTCAACTCGGAAAAGGATGTGCATTGGTTCGGCCCTCTGGAACGCCCGATGGCGCGTCTGGCTGAGATTAAAGGGATTGAAGTTGCAATCGTTCTGATCCTGCTGCTGATCTTCTCGTCGGTACTAAAAGGCGATGCAGGCACAACATTCCTGTATTCCGGCATCTACGGCTTGCTGACCTTCCTCGCAGTGGAAGTGCTGGGCGGTATTCTGGACGCTTCGCAGAAGACGCTGAACGCAGCGGCGCAGGGTGGTTTTGGTGCTTTCCTTTACCTCGAAGTGCTGGATGCCAGCTTCTCCTTCGATGGTGTGATCGGTGCTTTTGCCCTGTCGCAGAACCTGTTCGTGATTGCGATCGGTCTGGGTATCGGTGCGATGTATGTGCGTTCCATGACCATTATGCTGGTCGAAAAAGGCACATTGAATGAATATCGCTATCTGGAACATGGTGCATTCTATGCGATCCTGATCCTGTCGGTGGTGATGTATTTCCAGACGCTCGTGCATATTCCGGAAGTGATTACCGGTCTTGGCGGTGCGGTACTGATCGGTATCGCCTTCTGGGCATCGGTGCGTCATAATCGCCGTGAAGAGCAGGAAGCACAAAGAGAGACTGTGGCCGCTGAATAACGGCCTGCCTCTGAGGTCTCTTAATGACCAGCCGCCGGATACTTCCGGCGGCTTTTTTATTTGCATCATTGCAAAGCTGCGATAATTGCTGATTGATGTGATGCACAACAGACGTTGTGTTGATGTAAGTGCAGAAAGCGGAATACGGGTATGACAACAGGCGGGCAGAGGATGAGTGACGGGGAAACAGTTTCTGTGAGCGCTGATGTCGTAAAGCCGCCGGTTCAGCATGGCCTGTGGCGCTCTTATATGCTGATTTTCCTGCCGATGCTGTTGTCCAATGTTTTGCAGGCGGCATCCGGCACGCTGAACGGTATTTTTGTCGGCCGGATGATGGGTGTGGATGCGTTGGCGGCAATGTCTGCTTTCTCGCCGGTGTTCTTTTTGTTTCTCGGGCTGATTATCGGTCTTGGTGCCGGTGCAACCGTGCTGATCGGGCAGGCGTGGGGCGCGCGCGATATGGTTAAACTGCACGGCATTGCCGGTAGTGCCGTGGCTATGGTGATGACAGTCTCGGTGACGGTTGCCATTCTCGGCGGATTGTTTTCCACACAGCTGATGGCATTTTTGGGCACGCCGCAGGCCGTGTTGTATGAGTCTGCCCATTATGCCCGGATCATGATGATGGGCATGCCGGTGATTTTTCTGCTCTGGCTGATGAGCAATATGAGCCGTGGTGTCGGCGATGCGGTCAGCCCGCTTTGGGCACTGGTGATTGCCACGGGTGTTGCCATGATACTGACGCCGGTGTTTATTGAAGGCTGGCTGGGCTTTCCGCAGCTTGGTGTGATGAGTGCTGCCGTTTCAACCGTGATTGCCTCAGCTGTTGCGCTGGTCTGGCTGATCTGGCACTGGAATCGCCGTCATCATCCTATGGCCTTCACACGGCAATTTCTGGGACTGGTACGGTTTAACGCGATCTATTGCAAAACCATTCTGCGCGTCGGTCTGCCGACGGCTTTACAGATGCTGACCATCGCTTTTGCGGAAATCGTTTTGCTGGGGCTGGTCAATGGTCACGGTACGCAGGCAACCGCTGCTTATGGTGCGATTGTGCAGACTTTGGGCTGGGTGCAGTTTCCGGCTATTTCCATCGGTATCACCGCTTCTATTCTGGCCGCGCAGGCTGTCGGGGCAGGGCGCAATGATCAGGTGCATAAGATTGTTATTGCAGGGCTGCAGCTTAATCTGCTGGTCACCGGTGCCTGTGTGACACTGGCTTATCTGCTGTCCGGTTATATAACCAGCGCCTTCCTGACTGAACAATCTGTGGCTGATCTGGCCGCGCATTTGCTGCACATCGTGCTCTGGACGATTGTCTTGTTCGGCATGAACAGCGTGTTTATGAGTTCCATGCGGGCAAGCGGGGCGATTTATGCCCCGACAGCTTTGACGATGAGCGCTATTCTGTTCGTGGAAATTCCGGCAGCCTATATGTTCAATCGCTGGATCGGCATTGACGGGATCTGGTGGGCCTATTCGCTTACCTTTGCCACGATGCTGTGCCTGCAATCGGGCTATTATTATTTCATTTTCAGTAAGCGGAAGATCGTGAAAATGATCTGACACGTGCAAAGAAAAAGCCGGCAATGCCGGCTTTTTGTTGTTATTTCACATTGGCGGCAAGGCCGGAGAGAACACCCATCCAGCCGACAGCTTCCGCAACATTTGCGCAGTCGAAGCTGATTGTGGTGGCGTCCGTGCGCCTGGCACATGGAATAATCGCCATCTGATCGGCGAGCAGCGGCGAATTCATGATGAATTCTGCGTTGATGCGGCCGCTAAACGGCGTCCAGACTTTCAGCTCATTTTTACGCTCAACGGCCTTTTTCGCCAGATCGCGGATCATGGTGCGGGCATTCTGTACGGAAACCTGTCGTGCTGCACGGTTGCCGAGTGCGGTTTTGACGGTGGCAAATTCAGCTTCAGGGAAGAATGGACGGTTTTCCTGTTCGGTCTGGTCGTCACCGGTAATCAGCGCAACGGGTACACCGAGTTCACCGGCATAGGCACCGTAAAAGCCGGGTTCGCCGACAATCTGACCATTGAGTTTGATGGTGCGGAAGGCAAAGCCGTTGGTGGTGTGGGCAAGTACACCATATTGCGCGGCGCTGGCATGGTGGCCGGTAAAGAACAGCAGGTCGAAGCTCTTATCCAGACCGGCAGCCATATTGAATTTTTTCGGGCGGCCAAGGATCAGTTCTGCTGCCGGATGCAGCATTTCCGGAATAATATTGACCATCGGGCCGTGAGAGTCATTGACCAGAATATAGCTTGCTCCGCCTTCCAGTGCGCCTTCAATAGCGGCATTGACTTCTTCGGTCATCAGGCGGCGTGCACGTTCATATTCCGGATTGCCGGGTTGCCCCTGCTGGGATGTTACAACACCGGCAACACCTTCAATATCCGCACAAATATAGACTCTCATATTTTCCCTCCGGCAATCTTTGTTGATTCCGTTTTTGTCCGGCGCAGTCTGACAAAAAAGCCCCGCAGCTTCAACCAAAGCGCGGGGCTTAAATGTTCTGAACTATGAGACAAATCAGCTGAGATCGGCAGGGTTAATACCGAGCGTGCGCAAATCTCTCTCATGCGGACGGCGGCGGCCTTCCACTGCGGCGGCAGCAGAGGCAGCGGCACCAAATACAGCCAGAGCGCGGCTGATGAAATTGCGGGCAGGCTTTGTGCTTACAGTCATCTTGCTTCTCCGTGTGCGTGACTTTGCCTTGAGCAAAGCCGTAATCTGATGCTTTAAAGATGGGCGCGAAGAGGCGTTTTCACAACTGCTGTAAAGGCAGTGCTGCCATGCATGAATCGCATGGCCGGTTAAAAAAAAGCCCGCCGGAGTGACCGGCGGGCTGAGTTGCCTGGGAGACATGGAGGCTTAGTCTTCATTGGCCGCAAGTTGTGAGAGTACCTGACCACGACCACGGGCACGCATAATCAGCGGGACGATCAGCGCTAATGCTGCAATAGTGAGCAGGGCGGCCGCAATCGGTGAGGTAAACAGCACGGTTACATCACCCTGACTGATCGAGAGAGCGCGGCGCAATTGCTGCTCTGCCAAAGGACCAAGGATGAGACCGACAACCGCAGGCGCAATCGGATAGCCGTAAATGCGCATACCATATCCCATCAGGCCGAAGGCCAGCAGCATGCCGAGTTCAAAGACTGACGGATTTGCGCCGATGGTGCCAAGCGTGGCGAACATCAGAATACCGGCATAGAGCCATGGCTTCGGAATGCTTAGCAGCTTCACCCACAGGCCGATCAGCGGCAGGTTCAGCACCAGCAGCATGAAATTGGCAATCAGCAGACTGGCAATCAGACCCCAGACCAGTTGCGGATTGGTGGCAAACAGCAGCGGTCCCGGTTGTAGGCCATATTGCTGAAAACCGGCCAGCATGATTGCAGCGGTGGCTGTTGTCGGCAGGCCAAGGGTCAGCAATGGCACAAGTGTACCGGCCGCCGAGGCATTGTTTGCCGCTTCAGGGCCTGCAACGCCTTCAATCGCACCATGACCAAATTCTTCCGGATATTTGGTGAGTTTGCGCTCGGCTGCATAGGACAGGAATGTACCGATTTCCGCACCGCCCGCGGGCATGGCACCAATCGGGAAGCCGATAAATGTCCCGCGCAGCCATGGTTTCCATGAACGAGCCCAGTCAGCAGGGGACATCCATAAGGAGCCTTTCACTGCTTCTACCTTATCCGGCGCACGGTTGCCTTGTGCGGCGATATAAAGCGTTTCACCAATCGCGAACATGGCAACGGCCAGTGTCGTCACTTCAATCCCGTCCAGCAGATCAGGTATGCCGAAAGACAGACGTGCCTGACCGGTCAACTGATCGATGCCGATGGTGGCAAGGGCAAGGCCGATAAACAGTGAGGTCAGACCGCGTAGTGCACTATCACCGAATGCAGAGGAAACGGTGACGAAGGCCAGTACCATCAGTGCAAAATATTCGCGGGGGCCGAAAACCAGTGCCAGCTTGACAATATAGGGCGCGATGAAGGCCAGGCCGATGGTGGCGATCAGACCGGCAACAAAAGAGCCGATAGCAGCCGTTGCCAATGCTGGGCCACCACGCCCTTTGCGCGCCATTTTGTTCCCTTCCAGAGCAGTAACAATTGAGGCGCTTTCCCCCGGTGTATTCAGCAGGATGGACGTGGTGGAGCCGCCATACATGCCGCCGTAATAAATACCGGCAAACATGATCAGGGAACCTGCCGCATCAAGCTGATAGGTCACAGGCAAGAGCAGGGCAACAGTGAGGGCAGGGCCGATGCCCGGCAGGACGCCGACGGCGGTACCGAGTGTCACGCCGATCAGGGCATAAAGCAGGTTCATCGGATGCATTGCAACCACAACGCCCTGCATGAGAAATTCAAATGTAGACATTTATGTATTTTCCCGTGCTGTGCCGTTGCCGCTGTTTACAGGCGCTGCGGCAACGAGAAGACAAGGATTGGGCAGGTTCAGAAGAACAGCCGCTCTAACGGCCCTGCTGGCAGTGACAATTGCAGCAATTTGGCGAAAATCAGCCAGATCACATAACAGGCAGCAATACCGGCAGGGATAGAGAACCATAATTTGCGCTTGCCGAAACCGTAGGCTGTCAGAGCGAACATGATGCCTGTGGCAACAGAAAAACCTGCCGTATTGAGCAACAGCATTTGTATGGTCAGGCCGCCGACAATCCAGAGTACCGGTTTAACTTCCTGCGGCTCACGCTCAGGAAAATCATTGCGAAAACCCGCAATAATCGTCCAGACCGCCAGTCCTGCAAGCGCAAAGGCTATAGCTTTGGGCACAGTGGCAGGGCCGACCTGCGAGTAACCGCTAGCAGCAGACAGGCGGGACATATCCCAGAACATGATGCCGGAAATGACAAGCAGGATGGCAGCGATACAAAGCGCCGCCTTATCGGGGCGACGCTGCGTTACGGTTTCCGGCCTGCTCATTGCACAAGACCGATATCTTTCAGGACCCCTTCGGTTGCCTGAATATCTTTGTCGAGCTGTGCATCAAAAGCATCACCCGCCAGATAGGTGTCAGCCCAGCCTTTGGTTTTCAGCGTGTCCTGCCATGTTTTGGATTTCGCCAGTTTTTCAATATCGGCGTTGATCGCGGCTTTTTGTTCAGGGGTAATATCGGGAGCTGCGGCCAACATACGCCAGTTTTCAACCACGACATCGAGGCCGGATTCTTTCAGCGTCGGCGCATCAATACCCTCGATACGTTCAGCACTGGAAACGGCTAGCAGACGCAATGTGCCGGACTGCACCTGTGATTCAAATTCGCCATAGCCGGAAATACCGGCAGAAACCTGACTACCGAGAATCGCCGCCAGTGCTTCACCACCGCCGGAATAGGCAATATAGTTGATTTTCTTAGGATCAACGCCCGCAGCTTTGGCAATCAGACCAACGGCAATATGGTCAGTGCCGCCCGCAGAGCCGCCGCCCCATGAGACCGCACCCGGATCTTTCTTGAGGGCTTCAATCAGATCGCCGATGGTTTGGAACGGAGATGATGCAGGTACAACAATGGCTTCATATTCACCGGTCAGGCGGGCAATCGGCGTAACATCTTTTAAGGTAACCGGCGATTTATTGGTCAGGATTGCGCTTATCGTTGCATATCGGACCGATCGCCAAGGCAATCTGTATGC
>JAIRVW010000099.1 GCA_031253705.1 Brucellaceae bacterium | reverse complement strand
GACGGAACTGAGGATACGACACTGGATATGTTTTTAAGGGCAGCACGGTTTTCCGCGACGGAAAAGCCCTCCTTTTCTCCAGTACTCAAACGAACAGCCGCTATTGGTCTGGTCGCGCTTCTGTCTGCCTGTAAGTCTGTGGATTTCAGCGATCCGGACGTCATCGGCCCTTCGTCCAATCCGGTCACCGTTGCCAATGTCAGCAAAAATGACAAGCTGGCACAGCTCGGCGCCCAGCAGCATCCGCGCATTCTCGCCACCTATGGCGGTGAGTATAAAGATGCCAAGCTGGAGCGCATGGTGGCCAAGATCGTCGGCAACCTGACAACCGTTTCCGACAATCCGGATCAGACATACCGTATTACGATTCTCAACAGCCCGAACATCAATGCTTTCGCATTGCCGGGCGGCTATCTCTATGTCACCCGCGGTCTTCTGGCGCTGGCCAATGATTCCTCGGAAGTAGCTGCCGTAATCGCCCATGAAATGGGTCACGTCACTGCCAATCACGGCATTCTGCGTCAGGCTAAAGAAGCTGAATCTATTATTGCCAAGCGCGTTGCATCAGAAGTGCTGCATGACGAGGCTGCCGGTCGTGAAGCTGCAATCCGCAGCAAGCTGCGCCTTGCTCAGTTCTCGCGTAATCAGGAATTGCAGGCCGATGCCATCGGCATCAAGATGATCGGCGCTGCAGGCTATGATCCTTTTGCCTCGGCGCGCTTCCTGCAGTCGATGGAGGCCTATACCGGCTTCCGCTCCGTCTCGGGTGCAACCGATGCCAGTCTCGACTTTCTGGCCTCGCATCCGGCCACGCCGCAGCGTGTGGATCTGGCAATCGGTCATGCCCGCCGTATCGGCGCACCGGGTGTCGGCACCACGGATCGTCCGTCTTTCCTCGACGGTATTGACGGCCTGCTCTACGGCGATACACCTCAGGAAGGTTTTGTCCGCGAACGTACCTTCATTCACCCGAAACTCGGTGTGACTTTCAGCGTACCGCAGGGCTTCTCGATTGATAATTCCGCCAATGCCGTTATGGCCAGCGGCCCCGGTGAACTGGCCATCCGCTTTGACGGCGCAGCTTTGCCGCAGGGCAGTGATCTCGCGGCCTATATCCGCAGCGGCTGGGTAACAGGGCTGGATGAGCAATCGGTTCAGACAACCACAATCAACGGTCTGCCTGCTGCGACTGCCCGCGCAAGCGCGGATAAATGGCAGTTTGAGATTGTTGTCATTGCTTCCGGCCAGAAAGTCTATCGCTTCCTCGTCGCTGCACCAAAGGGCAGCAATGCACTGAGCGCAGCAACACAGGCAACAACGCAGAGCTTCCGCGTGCTGACACCGGCTGAACAGGCAGCAGCCAAACCGCTGCGCATCCGTGTTATTACGGTTAAAGCCGGTGATACGCTTGGCTCGCTGGCCAACCGGATGCAAGGCACAGACCGCAAGCTGGAACTGTTCCGCCTGCTGAATGCCCTGCCAAGCGGCGGTACGGTCTCTGCCGGTGACCGCGTAAAAATCATCAGCGAATAAAGAAAAGCCCCTCCGGAGGGGCTTTTCTTTTGAAGTCAATACATCATTCAGGCGTGGTAAGCAGCAACACCATTTTGCGAAAGTAAGGCTGCCCGTAATTTCTCAAGCGCACGGTTTTCAATCTGGCGCACCCGTTCTTTGGAAATACCGAGCCTGGTACCAAGCATTTCCAGCGTCACCGCATCATCCTTGAGACGGCGCTCACGGATAATCCGTAACTCGCGCTCATTCAGCACAGACAGAGCCTGTTTCAGCCAGCTGACCCGTCTTTCACTATCGATCATATTGGCGACAACCTCATCCTGCAGCGGATGGTCATCAATCAGCAGATCAATCTTTTCAGTGCCGCTATGATCATCAGGTGAGACAACCACGCTCAGCGAACTGTCGGAGCCGGATAGTCTTGAATCCATCAGCTCGACATCTTTTTCAGAAACGCCCAGCTCTGCGGAAATGCGGCTGTATAATTCCTGCTTGCTGATTGTCTCATTGCTTTGTGCCAGTTTGGCACGCAATCGCCGGAGATTGAAAAACAAGGCTTTCTGTGTGGAGCTTGTGCCGCCGCGAACAATCGACCAGTTACGCAGAATATAGTCCTGAATGGACGCTCTGATCCACCAGATCGCATAGGTTGAAAACCGCACTTCGCGTTCCGGCTCGAAGCGGAAAGCCGCTTCCATCAGCCCGACAGTCCCCTCCTGAATAAGATCAGCCATCGGAAGATCAAACTTGCGAAACCGTGCAGCCGTGGAAATGACCAGTCGCATATGTGCAGAGGTGATCTCATCCAGTGCCAGCTGATCGCCCTGCTCTTTCCAGCGCAGCACCAGTGCCTGCTCCTGCTCACGCTCCAGATAAGGCGCATTCATTGCAGTACGGATCAGATTACGGGAAGCGACAAATGCAGCGGAAGACGGTGAAACAGCGGGTAGCGCGGCGGACTCTGCAGACTTCATTTCGATCTCCATAACGCAAATACAACGCAATCCGTACATAGAGATCACGTTTCCGTTACGGACTAAACGCATGAAAGAAACGCAGGTTCCTTTACCTTTCTACAATTTTAAAGTTTTCTTTAAAAGTGAACTTGAAAATGCTTACCATTGCTCCGGCACAGTTTAGTACCCGAAAAGAATAACGCCGCTCTGAGCCAACAGAACGGCGTTATAAAACGGTATTATATTAAAGCCGGTAAAGCGCTGATTATGCAGCTTCGGCTTCATCATCCTCAGCGTCAGCTTCATCAGCCTTGGTACCGCGCTTCGGACCTTTGGCAAGATTAGCTTCAATCAGACGAACGGATTCTGTGTCAGACAGCTTGTTAACGGCTGCAACTTCACGCGCCATGCGGTCAAGTGCTGCTTCATAAAGCTGGCGTTCAGAATAGGACTGTTCAGGCTGGTTTTCTGCACGGAAAAGGTCACGTACAACTTCAGCAATAGCAATCAGATCACCGGAATTGATTTTTGCATCATATTCCTGCGCACGGCGCGACCACATGGTGCGCTTGATACGGGCACGACCCTGCAGCACTTTCAGTGCGCGTTCTACAAAATCACCTTCTGACAATTTGCGCATACCAATGGTAGCCGCTTTCGCCACAGGCACTTTAAGGCGCATTTTATCTTTATCGAAGTCAATGACAAAAAGTTCAAGCTTCATGCCTGCAACTTCCTGCTCTTCGATTGCAACGATCTGCCCCACGCCATGCGACGGATACACAATAGACTCACCCGTCTTGAAACCCTGACGGACTGCGGCCTTCTTCTGCTGGGATGACATACGCTTCAATACTCCCTGTAGTGTCCGGCGCTTGGCACGCCGGTTTACACGCGGTGATACAATCAGTCCTGCAACTGCACCGCGGGGGACGGAACAATCATTACAGCTGATTAAAACAAGTGCCGAAACAGAATGTAAAAGGGATGCTGAGGCAAAACTTAAGCATAAAAAATCACAGGTTAAACGGCGGGGAGCAAAATTTAAAAACAAACTTGCCCCGGCACTATTTCAGCCTGTAACTAATATCAGCCTTTCAGTGAATACCTGTAGCCGCCACGAAATGACGCCTGCTCATCGACATTATTGTGAACAGTAACACAAAAAACCGGCAGAATCAACAAAATGCCGTCACAAGACGCCTCCGGCGGCGAATTGTGTTAATAATCTGTTAATTAACAGGGCAGGCTCTGTAGTTATTCAGGGAAATCCTGACGGGAATCAATCGCCTTCGCCAGGCTCTGCAGAGAAATATTGTTCCAGCTTGTTGGCAACGCCGTCCATTTCTGTCGCTTCAGCCATCTGGTCTTTTTTGACAGTCAGGTTTGGCCATTTTGCGGAATATTCAGCGTTCAGCTCAATCCACTTATCAAGACCTGGCTCGGTATCCGGACGGATCGCTTCCGCAGGGCATTCAGGTTCACATACGCCGCAGTCAATGCACTCATCAGGATTGATGACGAGCATATTCTCGCCCTCATAGAAACAATCGACAGGACAGACCTCCACGCAATCCGTATATTTGCAGCGAATGCAGTTATCGGTCACGACATAAGTCATTGTCGAACTCCCAGAGGTTGGAACGGACACATAGAAATGTGGCCAATATTACAATCAAGGCGGCATTACCGTCAGAACGGCAGGCGGATCATCCGCAACAATCATCAGATCAGCGATCTGAGATGATTTTTTGCAGCAGGTGCATCACGCAGAAGACGGCAGAAAACCTGTCTGTCAGGTAGCGACTTTAGCCACGGCTTGCAAGAGGGTTTTCCCCGATCCGCGACGCTCCGCCGCAAAAAAGAACCACATTCTGCGACGCAGTTATTTCTCAAAAACTGCGTTTCCGCCAGCTTTTAATAAAGCATATTCCTTCCGCGTGATCATTCTTCATTCCGGACAGAAATCCGGGCTACACAAAGATTTGAAAGGGAGGAATGACCCGACTCAGTACCTCAGGCATAGTTCAGCTTCAGGAAACACCCTATCTGAGCCGGTTGAAGTCTTTAAAGCGACTCACATCAGAACAGTTCAGAGATCTTCAAAACCGGAACCGCCCTGTTTCAAGCGTTCTGTTACACGCCTGTCCCGCTTCGTCGGACGACCGGAACCGGCATCACGCTTCTCACCGGCAGCCATCATGTCCTGCTCCGGCTTTTCAACCGGCGGCGTCAGATCTTCATAAAGCAATTGCGCTTCAGGAAAAGAACCGCGACGCTCTCCCAGTTCTTTCACTTTATAGACAAGGATACGGCGATCCAGTGTCACCGTAACCACGTCACCGATTTTCACACCGTGAGAAGCCTGATCGATTTTATCGCGGTTAATACGAACACGCCCGCCGCTGCTAAGTTTTGCCGCGAGCGAGCGTGATTTAACAACACGGGTGAAAAACAACCATTTATCAATGCGTTGTTTTGGAGCACCCGTATTCATGCGTTACTTCTTCAGCTGCTCTTTCAGAGCAAGCAGCTTGGCGAACGGTGAATCAGGATCGATCTGTGCAGGACGATCATTGCGCTCAACCCGCTTCTGATCCTGAGCGTGATCACGCTTGCCATGACGCGGCTTGCCGTGATGCTCATTGCGACCCGATTTCTGTTCGCCGTTGCGGAAATCAACCCGTGCCGCTTTTTCAAACCGCTTGCTGCGGCCTTCGCGGTTCTGATTGTCACCGGCATTGTCTTTCGCTGCATCAGCCGGCGCACCGTCTTTAGCAAGTGCACGACGGTTGCCCTGCGGACGATTGCGGTTCTGCTCACGTCCCTTGCCCTGCTCACGGCCGCGGTTGTCATGACGACCCGGACGCCACAGCAGAACCATTTTAACAGGTTCTTCAGCCGATGCTTCAGTACCGGCTTCCGCAGACACTTCCGGCGCAGCAGTTTCAGCAACCGGCGCTTCTTCAGCTTCAGCCTGTTCGGTAACCTCAGCAGTAGCTTCCGCTACAACTTCACCTTCACCGGCCTGTTTGGCTGCATCGGCTTCCGCAAAAGCATCCAGTTCTGCAAGCTTAGCAGCAACCGCAGGTGCTTCCATCGCTTCATGACGATAGCCAAGGCTTTTCAGTACTTCTTCCATGTCTTCCGGTGTCGCACCGAGAATAGACATCATCGACGGCGTGACCATGAAACGGGCACCGTCATAAGCACCTTCAGCACGCAGGCCTGCACCCGGACGCCAGGCCAGAGCCGGACGGATCAGATCAGCCAGACGTTCCAGAATGTCGAAACGCACAGCGCGGCGGCCCAGAACGCGGTAACCGGCCAAGGTGTAGAAAACCGGATCGAAAGCCGGATCAACCACAACTGATGTACGGCCTGCCGCCAGCACATGAACCACATCACCGTAACCGGCGCGTTCACGGCCGTCATTGCTCAGCGCCCAAAGCAGGGTCATCAGACCGGCAGGTGCCGGTTTCAACAATGCAGGGATAAACACATGATAGGCACCGAAGCGCACACCGAAACGACGCAGAGCCGCACGGGAATCCTGATCGAGACCGCGGATTTCCTCAGCGATTTCACGACGCTGGATCACACCGAAGCTTTCAACCAGACGGAAAGCCAGACCACGGGTCATGCCGGTCAGGGCATCAGCCTCGGTCAGATCGTGCAACGGCTTGAGAACTGTCTCAATGTGATGAGCAACAAAGCGGTCAATACGGCTCTGTACTTTCTCACGGGAGGCGCCTGTCAGCTGCTCGTCAGCCAGCAGGACGCTGCGCGGGCGCATCACGCTGTCACCGGCAACCAGAGTTGCAACCGGTGCGCCGACCCAGCGCAGAACACCATCCGAGCCAAGGGCGAAATCACCGTTGGCCGCAGCAGAGAAGCGCTCTGCACGACGGTCATATTCAGCGGCCAGCGCTTTTTGTGCAGCCCCCTTTACCGCTTTCGCGTCCGGCCCTTCGGCCTTGACGTCGGCGGTAAATCGGAACCCTTCCAACTGCCCGACATTGTGGTCTTCGACAAGTACATCCCCTGTCGGGCTAATTTCTGCTTCTAGCATGGCATTCTCTCTCAGGCGCTTCATAAGCACGCTTGTCCTGCGGTCTACAAAGCGTTTCGTCAACCGTTCATGCAACGCATCGGACAATCTGTCCTCAATTTCGCGCGTCTTTTCTTGCCAATGTATCGGATCTGCCAGCCAGCCCGGCCGATGCGACACAAAAGTCCATGTGCGAATTTGTGCAATACGATGAGATAAAGTGTCGATCTCACCGTCAGTCCTGTCGGACCGGCGCACCTGCTCGCTCATATAGTCTTCATCCACAAAACCTTTGCGGATGATATCCTTATAGATTGCAGCAATAATATCGGCATGTTGTGCCGGTGCAATCCTTCTGTAATCGGGAAGCGCACAGGCATCCCATAAAATTTCCACGCGCCTGGACGTATCCGCAAGCTGCATGATCGTTTCATCACGCGCCAGATTTTCAAGCGCCTGCATGTCAACCGCAGGCAGCGCCCGTGTCAAGCCTTCCAATGGTGCAGAACGGTCGAGAGACTGTTTCAATGCTCCTACAGATGAAAAATCGAACTGAGCCGTGCGCCATTGCAACACTTTGACCGCGTCAAAGGTATGCGATTCTATCCGCTCGACAAGCTCCTTCTCAAACGGATCAACCTGACCGGTGACGCCAAATGTCCCGTCGCGCAGATGTCGCCCCGCACGACCGGCAATCTGGCCGAGCTCACCCGGGTTCAGATCACGATACTGAAAACCGTCAAATTTACGTGCTTGTGCAAAGGCAACATGATCGACATCGAGGTTAAGCCCCATACCGATCGCATCGGTCGCCACCAGAAAATCAACATCGCCGGACTGATACAATTCAACTTGCGCATTGCGGGTTCGCGGGCTCAAAGCGCCCATCACCACGGCTGCACCGCCACGCTGACGACGGATCAGCTCGGCAATCGCATAGACCTCGTCTGCCGAGAAAGCGACAATGGCACTGCGACGCGGCAGACGGGTAATCTTTTTCGAACCGGCATAAGCCAGATGCGACAGACGCGGACGGGTAATAATATTGATACCGCGCAGCAGCTTTTCGAGAATAGGCCGCATGGTTGCCGCACCAAGCAGCAGCGTTTCCTGACGACCGCGAAGATGCAAAATACGATCTGTGAAAATATGACCGCGTTCCAGATCTGCCGCCAGCTGCACTTCATCAATCGCAACAAAGGCTGCATTGGTCTGACGGGGCAATGCCTCAACCGTACAGACCGAATATTTTGCACCCGCGGGAATGATTTTTTCTTCGCCGGTAACCAGCGCCACTTTCTGCGGCCCGACTTTAGCAACCAGCTTATTATAGACTTCGCGCGCCAAAAGGCGCAGCGGCAGACCAATAACGCCGCTCTCATGGGCGAGCATACGCTCCAGCGCCAGATGTGTCTTACCCGTGTTGGTCGGCCCGAGTACCGCCGTAACATCGCGACCGCTGACAATGAGCGGTCCCCCTTGAGGATGCTGCAGTGACGCCGCCCCTGCCGGAGGCGTCATTGATTTCTTCTGGTCATTCATGCGGAATTGATTATTCCCCGTCTCATGAAGTCGTTACACTGGGTATCTGCTATCAGAACCGCCTGTCATTGATACAACACAGCAAACCTGATCGGCAAACCCCATTTCTTCTGCCATTTTAATGTCCGGCAGATTGCCGCAAGCAGGTAGCATTATCTGCCCCTGACTAAAAGGGCAACAACACCAGCTTTATGACTTCTTTTATGTCAAATCTTCAGAAAATGACTAAAAACTATTCAGCAGCAGCTTTTGCCGGTCATTTTTGCTGGCAGACACCCGTTTTTTCACTCCTGCAAACCGACCTGAAACGCCCTTAATCCTGCGAATATTAACGAAAAGAACGCCAGCGGAACAAAGCAGCTACGAATCAAAGGTTTCACGCAGTTCTCATTTTGTTCAAAACCACATCATGTATTTATAAAAATTACACACACAATATACAGATTTCATCTCCGGCAAGATGAACAACAAAAACCGGCAATATTAACTTTTACAGCTCACCAGCCGAAATGGAGTGGTTTTATTCCTAAAATACCAATTTCAGAAAATACTGCCCGTTAATAAAGATTAAGAATATTTTAAATTCGCCAACGGAATCATGAAGAGAAATAATATGCTGGTTAACGATCCGGCCAAAACCTGAACGAATCGGCGACGAATCGCTGATACAATAAAGTTCCCGTTTCATTCTCACAAAATAGAGCAATGAGAATCAATAAATACACTACATATAGTATAAGAGATTACTGATCTGCTTTTATAACGCAGCAAAAGGCCACGGAAAGGTTAATTTTCCCGTGGCCTAATGAAACTCAGCCGTTAACTTTTACGGCACTCAGGCGAGTACAAACCGGCTCAGTCGCGCTCCACACAAAGCGCAACGCCCATGCCACCACCGATACACAAAGTCGCCAGACCTTTTTTCGCATCACGGCGCTGCATTTCGTAAAGCAGCGTCGTCAGAACACGCGCACCGGAAGCGCCAATCGGATGTCCGATCGCAATGGCACCGCCATTCACATTGACGATAGCAGGATCAAGCCCCAGCTCACGGGTGACACAGCAGGCCTGCGCGGCAAAAGCCTCATTGGCCTCGACCAGATCCAGATCTTTCACCGTCCAGCCGGCCTTTTCCAGTGCCTTGCGTGAGGCAGGAATCGGTCCT
>JAIRVW010000006.1 GCA_031253705.1 Brucellaceae bacterium | reverse complement strand
GTGTGGGAAGCATGGGTTGATCCTGCAAACACACCGGCTCGTGCAACCGGTTCTGCCCATCTGGCAACCCCGGGCTACAAAGTAGAGTTCATCGTAACTGCTGCTCTCGACTAAAGCATGTCTCCCAAAAGTGGATACCGGTTTTGGGATAAAGACATGCGTTAAAATAAAGAAATAGAGCGAGGGCCGTGGGTTCAAATAAACGCAACACGCTCTAATTTCTTCGGTGCTGCAGGAGATCTGCGGCACCGGATCACTTTATTCTGCTGCCAGCGGCTGCACTGTGGTGGCTGTGCGGATGCGCTGAGAATAGCCCTCGCGACTGCCTTTTGCCTGTTCGCTGATATCCGCGCTGAGGCGCATTGACTGCACGGTTTTTTCCGGCGTCACGATCAGTTCTTTTTCAAACATATATTCAGGCAGATAGCCGGACAGCAGCACACGGTAATCAAGTGCGATGGACGGGTTGAGTATGCGCGCCATGTCAAAGACGACAGTGGTGCAATTGGCTGTCAGCGTATTGTAGAAACCGGCCTCTTTGCTCAGACGGTTGGCGGTGTCGGTATAAAGCAGGAAAAGCTGGCGTGCCTGTTCAGGCGCGATATTCACCGGATAGCGATAGACCCGCTCACCACGGACATTGGTGCGCAGATAAATAATATCGCTTTCTTCCGCCGCAATCATGGCCAGTTCAAAGTCTTTGAAAAAACCGCCGATTTCAGAGAAGGCCTGTCCGCGTTTCTTGCGAATCTCTGCCGAGAAAACAATCTGCCGTCCGTCCTCAAAGCCGAAGCTGACCAATGTGTGAGCGATTGCAGGGCTTGACCAGTAGGACAGGAACAAATCAACGCTTTTGATTTGACTCAGATCATAATCCGCATTTGTCCAGTTGACGGTAAAATCCTGTTCCGTGCGCCAGTCAAAATCGCGGATATGATTGAGGCGCACATGATCGCCGTTGATATCAGCGGTGACTGTCTGTGCAACTTCCGGTGCCCAGTCGCGATCTAATGATGGTTTGATTGTGTGCCACCAGATCAGCAGGGCTGCGAAACTGACTGCAAAGACGATGAATGCTGCTTTGCGGTAATTCTGCAGATCATGAAACCAGAGTGTGCTGATGGCAGCCAGCACAATGAGTGCCCACAGTCCGATGACCGCACAGGTGAGCAGGCGCGATTCTGAGAGCTGGTAATAGAGCGCCAGACTGCCCCAGATTGTGATGAAAATCAGAACCAGACTGAAAAGAGCCTGAGCCAGAAGTGTAAGAAAGACCAGAGCTGGTTTATATGTCATGTGGTTCCGGTATTCGCTGATAGGGGCGGGTATATTCATGCAGAATGTTTATTATCGGGCATTAAGTTAAAATAATTATATATGGCATGTTTTCGCCGCGATTGAGATTTACACAGCTGTTCTGACCGGACGTGGCAGGTCGTTGCCGGTGTCTGTGAAATGCGCCTTTTCAGGCATTCGATGCATGAATTTACCGATTTGTTAGATTTTTTTAATATTTGTCCGGCAAAACTTATCTTATGGTAAACAAATTCTTCAAAACATCAGCAGCCGCCGCCATTGTTGCGGCGCTGACCTCCGTCTCCGCGTTTGCGCAGGTTGAACTGCTGCAGCCGGAAGCCGCCTCAGGCAATGCGGCATTCATCAAGAAATCAGATATTATGACGCCTGCTCCGGGCGCGGGTGTTACAATGCGTCACCCGAAAACAGATGCTGCAGAAACAGCGAAAGATGTAAACAAAGTGGTGAAAGAAGCGATTTCCCGCAGTCAGAAATTTGTTTATCATTTTACCAGGCCGGAAAACGGCAGCGGTGAAACCATCGTTCTGCTGCATGGTTCCGGCGGTAATGAAACCAGTCTGGTGCCTTTTGCGCAGAAAGTATGGCCGCGCGCCACGCTGCTTGGCATCCGCGGACGGGTTTTGCAGGAAGGCCGCACACGCTGGTATGCCCGTATCACGCCGGTGAAGTTTGACCAGAATGATGTGCGTCATGAAGCCGATGCGTTTGTCAGCTTCCTCACCAAACTGTCCGAAGATGATCAGATTGATCTGAGCCGTACCACTTTTGTCGGCTATTCCAATGGTGCCAATCTGCTGGCGGCAACAATGATGCTGCATCCTGATCTGGTGAAAAAAGCGGTGCTGATGCGCTCCATGCCGGTGCTGGATCACACGCCGGTTGCGAATTTAAGCAAAGCCAAAGTGCTGGTGGTAACGGGTGCTGACGATAAAATGTATGCGCCTTTTGCACCGGCGCTGTCGGATCTGCTGCGCACCAGCGGTGCTAAAGTCGATGCGCGTGTTGTGCAGGCCGGTCATATGATCGGCGACCGCGATGTGTCGCTGGTAACCGCATGGCTCTCAGGGCAGGGGCCGGATGGTGCACCTGCGATGTCGCAGGCTGTGACGCCGAAGGCTAAAGACAAGGCGGATACATTGAAAGCCCTGCCGGATGCGCAGGAACCTGCCACGCAAAGCGAGCAGGCGTTAGAGCAGTCTAAGAAATAAAAAAGGCGGTTTTAAACCGCCTTTTTATTACCACTTGATATTGATTAGGCCGCAATCGCCGGTCTCTGCGCCATAGGCAAGGCGTTCACCATTTTTGTCCCAGCCCATAGAGCTGATGGCGCCTTTGCCCGGACGGCGCAGCAGTACTTCTTTCTGATCGGCAAAACGGCACAGAAGCACCATGCCGTCCTGATAACCGACAGCAACAATATCCTCGACCGGATGACAGGCAACGGCGGTGACCATTGTGTCACCACGCAGACCAAGTTCCAGCGGTGCCTTGCCCATCGGGCCGTCTTTACCGGCAAACGGCCAGATAATGGCTGCCGGTGCGCCGGAGGTGGCCAGCCATTTGCCCTTAGGGCTCCATGACCAGTCTTTGACTTTGGCCGGATAGCCGGTCATGCGCATATTGCGGTTATCTTCTAAGCGCCAGCCATGCAGGGCATTTTCCTGCATGGTGGTGATCAGAAAACGGCCGTCCGGTGAGAAGATCGCGCCGGTATGCGCACCTTTCCACTCCAGATCAACCGGTTTGCCCGCAGTGCCTGCCCAATGCAATGTTGCGCCATTATAACGGGCGACGGCAAGACGCAGACCTTTCGGTGCAAAAGCCACACCTTCCACACTGCGTTCATGGGCGAATTCAATGGTTTTGCCATTGGCTTCACGCACCCATGCAGTACGGCCGGAGGCATAAGCCACCGCACCGTGCGGACCGCTGGCAACCGCTGTAATCCATTTACGCGGCAGAACAGCCAGTTCCTGCACATTGCCTTTGTCGTCAGTCTGGCAGACACGTCCGTCCTCACCGCCGGTGATCAGGGCTTTATTATCCGCTGTTGGTGCAACACAAAGCAGGCCGTCATGCATGGTGACGGTCTTATGAGCTTCATCCAGCCAATGGAGCGTACCATCGGCCAGTGCATAATAGGCATTATCATTGAGGAAGCCCGCTTTCAGGCAATGGCTTCCCAGATCAATAGGGGCAATCGTCGGCATGGTTATTTACATTTCTCGAAGCCGGAACGCAGTGCCTGCTCATTCAGATTACGGCCGATAAAGACCAGACGGCTTTCGCGCTTTTCTTCCGGTTTCCACGGACGCTGGTGATCGCCTTCGATGATCATATGTACGCCTTGTACCACATAGCGGTCATCGTCACCGGCAAAAGCGATAATGCCTTTGAGGCGCAGAATATCAGGGCCCTGCACCTGCGTTACATTCTGAATCCAAGGGAAGAATTTCGCGGCATCCAGCTCACCGGTGCGCAGGGAAACCGACATAACGGTGACATCATGGATGGCCGAAGCGTGGCCATGGTCGTGATTACAATCAGGGCCACAGGTATGATCGTGATCATGGTGGTGGTGGTGACCATGATGATCATGCCCGTGATGATGATGGTGTCCGTGGTCGTGCCCGTGGTCATGATCGCAGTCAGGGCCGCAAACATGATCCGGATGATCATGGTCGAGGAAATGCGGATCATTATCGAGCGCACGTTTGAGATCAAAAGCACCGCGATCAAGCACTTTGGTCAGATCAATTTCTGCACGCTGAGTACGGTGAATGATGGCATGCGGATTGATAGCGCGGATGGTGGCTTCCACATTTGCCAGTTCCTGCGCATTCACCAGGTCAGTCTTGTTGAGCAGAACCACATCGGCAAAAGCGATCTGGTCTTCGGCTTCCTGACTGTCTTTCAGGCGCAACGGCAGATGTTTGGCATCGACAAGGGCGACAACCGCATCAAGCTGGGTCTTGGCGCGTACCTCATCATCCATGAAGAATGTCTGGGCAACCGGCACCGGATCGGCAAGGCCGGTAGTTTCCACAATAATTGCATCAAAGCGACCCGGACGGCGCATCAGGCCCTCAACCACGCGGATCAG
>JAIRVW010000082.1 GCA_031253705.1 Brucellaceae bacterium | reverse complement strand
CATTGTTGTGACGCATGATCAGCGTGAAGCAATGACAATGGCTGATACGGTTGTGGTGATGAATGGCGGCGAAATTCGTCAGGTTGCTCCGCCGATTGAAATTTATCGTCGTCCGGCGGATAGTTTTGTGGCCGATTTCATCGGACAAACCAATTTGCTGGAACTCGAGAAAGATGCCGTTCAGCGTGTGCTGGCCTTCGGGCAACCCGTTGAGGCTGTCATCATGCCTGACGATCTTGCCAAGGGTATTCTATGTGTACGCCCTGAGGATATTGAGTTGATTGCGCCGAGCGAAGGAGTTCTGTCAGGGCAGGTGTCTTTCATTCGCGATCTGGGCGCAACAACAGAGACTTTTATTGATATTGCCGGCAGGCAAATCGTTGCGGTTTCAACGCAAAGAGAGAATACGCAAATTAAAGTCGGGCAGATGGTTGGTATTGCGTTTGCTCAGGATAGCAGCGTGGTGCTGCGTAAATGAGACGTGAACCGCCACAGCATTTAAGTGATTATATGCCGATCCTGTTTCCGGCATTGATGCTGATTGTTTTTTTCGTGGTTCCGTTCGGAACAATGATTGCGGTGAGCTTTTTTAAGCGTCAGGCAGGCGGGTTTTATACAACAGATTTCGTGCTGGATAATTATGCCCGTTTCATATCAACGTTTTTTGGCGGTGTGCTGAGCTTCTCATTGGGGTTGTCAATTCTGGTCGCAGTTTGCTGTGTCGTACTGGCTTTACCTTTCACCTACTTATTAACGCGGATGCAGAAACAAGTGCAGATCGTGTGGCTGGTAGCGCTGTTGTCAATTCTGTCCTTGTCAGAGGTGATCATCGGCTTTGCCTGGTCTACATTGTTCTCCCGTACAGCAGGGATTACCAATATTTTGGTTCTGTTAGGGTTGATGCAGGAGCCTGTGGCATTAACGCCGAGTTTTGGTGCCGTTTTGACAGGCATGGTTTATCAGGCATTTCCCTATACAGTGCTCGTTTTATTTCCTGCACTTGTGCGTCTCGATCCGACACTGACAGAGGCAGCACGGACACTGGGAGCGTCGCCTGTCAAAGCTTTTGCAACGGTCGTTATTCCTGCCTTGCGCAATACGATTATTGCTACATTGATCATGGTGTTTATCTTTGCGTTGGGAAGTTATTTGCTGCCGCAACTTTTAGGACGTCCGCAGCACTGGACTTTGTCGGTATTGATCACCGATCAGGCGATTTACCAGTCCAATATGCCGTTTGCCGCAGCGATGGCTGTTTTTCTGGTGCTGGTAACACTCGGCTTGGTGGCACTGACAGTGATTGCCGGTAAAAAAGGAGAAACAGCATGAGCGGATTTCTCCGAAAATTATATTTCGGTCTGATCGGCCTGTTTCTGGCACTGCCGTTGATCGTTGTAGCCGGAGTGTCGATTAATGAGAAACAAGCGTTGAACTTTCCGCCTAAAGGTATGTCGTTGCATTGGTATGCCGAGATATTCCTGAATCCGGAATGGAGGAACGCACTGATCGCATCGCTGACTTTGGCGCTGTTATCTGCGGCTTTTGCCGTCTCAATTGCCCTGCCGTTGGCATGGTTCGTTTGGCGGCGAAAAGCCAAATGGGCAAATATTTTCCAACTCTTGGGAATTGCACCCTTTACGCTGCCGCCGGTTATCACCGCACTGGGGCTTTTGACGTTTTGGGCAACGACCGGTTTTTACGGGCAATCCTGGACGGCGGTTATCAGCCACGGTATTTTCTTTGTCACGCTGCCACTGGTAACACTGTCTCTGGGATTCAGTTCTATCGACCGCTCTTTGGTTGAAGCCGCGGCCACTATGGGTGCCGAAGATCGGGTCATTTTCCGCACAGTCATTTTACCGTTGATTACGCCCTATATTGTTTCCGGATATGCATTCGCTTTCGTTTTATCACTCAACGAATATATCGTGGCCTATATGACGGTTGGTTTCACTATGGAAACGCTACCGATCAAAATCTTCAACTCGCTGCGCTATGGCTACACACCAACAATGGCATCGGTCACTTTGTTGTTCGTACTGACTGCAGTAATTATCTTTGGTCTTGTCGCACGTTTCGGTGATTTACCAAAGCTGTTCGGCGCAATGTCTGATCGCGATTAAGATCTGCAGAAAAATACACTACTGAAATATTAAGGCTCTTCTCGCGGTTTTGCCGCAAAGTTTTGAGTAAGACAGATATGTGCTTATCTCTGGGCGCAATTATACTGTGAACACCGCAAAGAGTTAAGATAGAGCAAAGATGGCGAACGGTTGTCGTTGGCGAATTGGTTCTTGCGGATCATATAGGCGACTTTAATGCCTTCGATAGTAGCGGAGGCTGAATGAAGTGCTTTGAAGCCCATCATAGGTTTGGTGCTCCGTTTGATAAAGCGGTGGTCTTGCTCAAGGATATTGTTGAGATATTTGATCTGCTTGATTTCTATTATGTTGCCCGTTCCCGTGAATTTCAGGACTGTGTTGACAGTTTGCAGCTCGGCCAGATCGGCTTCAATCATTGTCAATGACAATTTTCTCAGGAACTCGGTTAGTTACGATGACGTTTTTGGGAAACTGCGCCCCTTTGAAGTTGACAATTTCTCACCTTTATCATCCTAGCACAATCCTATCAGATGGCTGCAAAGCTACGTAAAGACAAAATCTTTGCAACACAATCATCCCCCATGGGATACCCTGCATCCTTGTCGTAGTGGCCACTGAAATCCTGAAGTAATCTCCTCTGAGGGTATTATTGAAAGAGCTTTAAAACATTTTGATAAAGCAACTGTGATTGAAGCAGTAGATAGTGCTTTAGAAGCGTTTCTCTATGAGTTGCGACATACGAATGATCTGGATCCGTCTTCTGGCTTAGAGGACCCAGATCAGTTCGAATTTGAATAGCGGCCTCTGAGAGGAAAAGATGCGGAACACTTTGCGTTTAGTACACTACGTGTTTATGAATAAAAAAGTTCCATAAGATAGATTATGCGATATAGATAAAAGTTAAATTTATCATTTTAAAAAAATGCACTTGAGTGACGTTTGAGACAACCGCACATCTGCAGCTCCGGATGCCGCTGTACTTGCCTCCCCTAATGCGCAGCTATTACTGTGTCATTACAGATAATGCTGCTTTGTAAAGGGGAAAGTGTTACTATAGGCTTCCGGAAACCGCAGAGAATGCAAAGAACAAGATTGCGGACAAAATTGCAGCGGCAGGCACTGTAAATACCCATGCGGCTGCAATTGTCAGAACATGCGAGCGTCTGACCAGCTTGCGACGACGGCGTTCTTCCGGAGCCAATTTTGGCTCGCTTTCGACCTGATGTGCCTGACGCATACGACGCTCAGCATCCCATTCACGGAAGAAACCAACACCGAAAATCGCACCAACAGCAATATGGGTTGAGCTTACCGGCAGGCCGAGCCAGCTGGCAATAATCACTGTGATAGCCGCCGATAATGCCACGCAATAAGCGCGCATCGGATTGAGCTTTGTAATCTGGCTTCCGACAACTCTGATGAGTTTTGGACCAAATAAAAACAATCCGAAGGAAATACCCAGTGCGCCAATACACATCACCCAGAACGGAATGCTGACATCCTGCGTAACAGCGCCGGACTTGGCAACCTGTACAATCGCGGCCAGAGGTCCGACCGCATTTGCCACATCATTCGCACCATGTGCAAAGCTCAGCAAGGCTGCGGAAAGCACAAGCGGCGTACCGAACAGGACTTTGAGGGATTTATTACGGTTCTCAAGACCGGATGACTGACGGCGGATAACAGGTATCATGATCAGCCATGTTGCAATTCCGGAAATCAGACCAATGAGCAATGCAAGATTGAGCGAGATATCAATGACGTGGTTAAGTCCTTTAAGTGCCAGATAGGCAATAAAGGTACCAGCCATAATCCCGACCAGAACCGGAACCCATGTGCGTGCTGCACTTATCTTATCGTCCTGATAGATGATGCGGGCTTTGATAAACCACAAAAAGGCTGCAGCAACGACCCCGCCCATAACCGGTGAAATAACCCAGCTTGCAGCAATGGCAATCATGGTTTCCCACTGCACTGCCATGAAACCAGCACCGGCAATCCCTGCCCCCATCACACCGCCAACGACGGCGTGAGTGGTCGACACCGGCGCACCGATCCATGTGGCCAGATTGACCCACAAGGCAGCGGAAACAAGCGCAGCCATCATTGCCCAGATGAAGGCTGCGGAAGTGCCCATAGAATCCGGTGCAATAATGCCGGTAGCAACTGTCGAGACAACATCGGCACCGGCAATGAAAGCCCCTGCACTCTCAAATACTGCAGCAATAGCAATTGCGCCGCCCATTGTGAGGGCATTGGCACCAACAGCCGGCCCCATATTATTCGCGACATCATTTGCACCAATATTAAGCGCCATATAGGCACCGAAGACCGCCACGATAATAATGATCAGCGTATTATTTGCTTGCCCGAAAGATAAAGCTGCAATCAATCCTGCAAAGAGGATGAAAATTAAACCAATGCTCGGCCCGACCATCGGACGTGCCATATAGGCTGTCGCCCGTTCAAGGGTTGAGAACCGTCCAAGATCGCGGTCGAGTGTATCCAGATGATCTGCAGATGAGCCGTTCGGAGCCATATCAATTCCATAATTTTTCAATGGCTGAGTAAGCGGCTTTCATTGGTAATGCAACCGGCTTTTATCGTGAGATGCCAGTTATCAAATGCAGCTTTATATTTTAAACATATTCTGCAGCGAAATGCCGGTGGAGTACTGTAATTAAAATGGCAGCATGAAATTTCTTTCATGCTGCCGTTACCTATTCAATGGTTTAAAACGCGGCGCAGGAAATCCTGCGTTCTCGGATGTTGTGGCGCGGTCAGTACCTCTTTTGCCTTGCCCTGCTCCACAATCACCCCGCGATCAAGAAACAGTACACGGTCAGCCACGTCACGGGCGAAACCCATTTCATGGGTCACAACCAGCATGGTCATGCCCTCATCTGCAAGGCTGCGCATAACATCCAGCACATCGCCGACCAGTTCAGGATCAAGCGCCGAGGTCGGTTCATCAAACAGAATTGCCTGCGGGCGCATCGCCAGAGCACGGGCAATCGCAACGCGCTGCATCTGACCACCGGAAAGCTGCGACGGATAATGGTCTATTCTATCGCCAAGGCCGACACGTTCTAACAAATGCGTACCATATTCACGCGCTTGCGCAGGTTTTTCACCTTTCACATGGACAGGGCCTTCAATCACATTTTCCAGTGCCGTGCGATGCGGAAAAAGATTAAAGCGCTGAAACACCATCGCCATGCGGGTACGGATATCGCGGATGGAGCGGTCTTTGGCGTCAACGCGCTGGCCGTCAATCAGGATTTCACCGGACTGGTAGGTTTCCAGCCCGTTAAGACAACGCAGCATCGTAGATTTGCCGGAGCCGGAAGGCCCGATCAGGCACACCACCTCGCCTTTTTGTACTTCGCCGTTGATGCCTTTCAACACTTCCACCGAGCCATAGGCTTTGGTGACGTTTTTAATCTCGATCATTGCCATGCTCAGTGCCCCTTCTTGCTGCTGTAGATTTTCTCAAGACGGCTGACGACAAGCATCAGTGGCAGGCTGAGACAGAGATAGAAAATTGCGACCAGTGTGAAAACGCTCATATTTTTGAAAGTTGAGGACGCGAGCAACTGTCCCTGCAAGGTCAGTTCGGCAACTGTAATAGCCGAGGCCTGCGAGCTGTCTTTCAGCAGCATCACCATGATATTGCCGTAAGGCGGCAGGATCACGCGCACTGCCTGAGGCAGGATCACGCGCCACATGGTTTTGAACCAGCCCATACCAATCGACTGCGCGGCTTCGGTCTGACCATGATCAATGGCCTCAATACCGGCCCGGAAATTTTCAGACTGATAGGCTGAATAAGCAATTCCGAGACCAATAATACCTGCTTGCAGGGCGCTAAGGGCAATACCCAGTTCCGGCAACACAAAATAGATATAAAACAGCTGCACCAGAATAGGAATGCCGCGGATGATATTGACAATGGTCGTCGCAATCATCGCGAGCCATTTAATGCCGGATACACGCATCAGCGCCCAAACGAGCCCCAGAACTGTTGACAGGACGAGAGCGCCGACGGTGACTAGCAGCGTGAATTTCACGCCTTGAAGAAGGACCGGAAAGAACTCTCGGACATCCATAAAAAATTCTTGCATAGGGATAACTCTGTTTTGAGCCGACAAGCAGGATGACCGGCTGTCAGCGCCGGACACCTGTGCAGAAACTGCACCGCCCGTTTATTTTACAACGTGCGGTGCTTAGCTTGATTTGGGATTATTTCAGACCGTATTTGGCGAGAATTGTCTGCAACGTACCGTCAGATTTAATACGCGCGATAGCAGCATTAACCTTAGGCATACGCTCATCACCTTTGCGAAGCGCAATACCAAATTCACCGCCTGCCGAAGCTTCATAGCTGTCAACAATCCGTACTTTCGGGAAGCGTCCCTGAGCCACAAAATAAGCAACCATCGGTGCGTCGCCGAAACCGGCATCAATACGACCGGCATTCACATCGGAGATAATATCGGCAATGCCTTTATAGACCTTCACTTCACTGAAAAGGCCACTTTTCTGGAACAGATCAACAAAGGTTGTGCCAACCTGAACGCCAACAGTTTTGCCCTTCAGATCCTGATAGCTTTTATAGGCCGTCTCATCGGTGGACGGCACAAATACGGCTTCGCCATAACCATAGATCGGATCGGAGAAATCAACGACCTTTGCACGCTCTTCAGTGATGAACATCGCTGATGCGATCATATCAATTTTATTCGCTGTCAGCGACGGTACGAGCGCTGAAAACGGCACGGCCTCAAAGCTTGGCGTAATATCAATATCTTTCTGGATGGCTTTCACAACATCAACCAGAATACCGTCCATTTCTTTGGTTTCGGTATTGATAAATGTGAAAGGCAGGCCTGTCGGCGATGAGCCGACTTTAACGGCGTCCTGTGCTTGGGCAGACATTGACGCGCCCATAAAGGCAGCAAAAACAAGACCGGCAAATTTATAAAAACGCATTGTACTTTCCTCCTTTTAAGACATGGCCGCTAATTGGCTATGTCTCGTTTCCCTGAACGGTTTCGTCAGCGGGGTTCCTGTATCCCTACCCTGCTTTACGGCTTTTTCTCTCGGTTCTTTCCTTATCGGCAATAGCCGCAACCTTGCGGTCTTTGCGGGCAAGATCGGCGAAAACCAGTGGCATGAACCATGCTTTACCGCGCCATGTCGGCACCAGACCGGGCGGGCGGAAATCAAAGCCGCTCTGACTTTCTGCTTGTCCGAGGATTTTCTGTGCAACTTTCAGACCGAGCCACGGTGCCCAGACAACACCGGAACCACAAAAGCCCGTTGCATAATGAATGGCGCCTTTTTGGAAAATACGCGGCACCATATCCCTGTTCATCGCGACATAGCCAAACCAGCTATGTGAAACACCAACACCTTCAAGCTGCGGAAAAACACGGCACATTTCGGTATAATTCTGCCGTGTTGCCTGCACAGGATCGCGATGGCTGCTGGCATCACGTCCGCCGAAAAGAATGCGGCGGCCATCCGGCGACGGACGGAAATAATAGGTCATTGCGCGGGTATCCGTGAGCATTTTAAGCCCCGGCACAAGCTGCCTGACCCGCTCTTCTCCCAGTTCTTCCGTTGCAATAATTCGCGAGCGCAATGGCACCAGTCTTTGGCGCAGCCAGCGATCCGAGTGGTCGGTATAGCCATTGGTACAGACAAGGACGTTACGCGCCAATGTCTCCCCGCGATCGGTGGTGACTTTATGCTTATCTGTACCTTGCTCAACATGTTCGACACGGCATTCACTATGAATGACAACGCCTTCAGCAAGACAAAGGCGCACAAGTTCCGCCTGAAATTTAGCAGGGTGCAAACCGCCGATATCCATGCGCACACTGCCGCCGGCATAGAGATCGGTTTCAATATGCCGGTGTACTTCATTTAAAGGTACGGCATAGGATTCAATGCCGGTGTCACGTTGCAGCGCTTCGGCATTGCGCGCCATTGCGTCATATTCCGCATTGGTCATGGCGCCATAGAAACGACCGGTCAGTTTAAAGTCCGCATCGATTTTCTCTTTTGCCAGAAAATCAATCATAAAATGACGTGCTTCGTGCCCTTCCGCAGCGATCTGTGCGGCGCGTTGCGCACCGAACTTGCGTACAAGCGCGGCATTATCCGGCCGGATATTACCGCTTGTGAAGCCGCCATTCCGACTCGATGCACCGAATCCCATTTTTTCACGTTCAAACAACTGAACTTTGCGCCCCGCACGGGCAAGATGTAGCGCGGCGCACAGCCCTGCATAACCGCCGCCAATCACTGCAACATCACAATTTTCATCGATTTTTTGCTGTTCAGTATCGCGCGGAGGCGCGGCTTCCCACCAATATGGCGTGTCTTTATGATGAAAAACCGTCATTGTTCCCCACATTTAAATGAATTTTGTTTTTAGTTTATTGAAAGATTGAAAAATATAAAGCAGAATACTGAAGAACAATCAACCCTATTTCATATTTCCCGCCCGACAGAGCAACAGCAGAGGATCGCAGGTGAGCAAAACAGAAACATTCCAGACAGCGTACGAAGACGAACAAGGCTCCAAAGATGATGCAGGTGATATCGGGGCAAGAATCCGCGCACGCAGACAAGCGCTGGATATGACACTTGGTCACTTGTCTGAAGCATCAGGTCTGTCGACCGGAGCCCTGTCGCAGATTGAACGCGGACTTGTTTCGCCGACTGTACGCACGCTGTATACAATTGCGGGCGTGCTCTCGATGAGCCCTGCCCAACTCATTGATCCGGAAGGTTTTGCCGCTGCAGTACGCGCCAATCCTTATGTATTGCGTGCAGGCGAACAGCCGGAAATCCTCAATGTCGGCGGCGTCGTTAAACATCGTGCTTCCCCGGAAATCATAGAGACAATGAAATCCTTCATTGTCCGGATTACGCCCGGCGGCAGCTCGGGTGATGAGGCCTATACCCATTCCGGCGAGGAACTCGGGCTGGTAATTTCCGGCAGTTTCACGCTGCAGATTGAAGATGCACATTACACGCTTTCTGCCGGTGACGGTTTCGCATTGCCTTCGACCATCCGGCACAGATTTTTCAACAATACTGACACTGACGCTTTGGTCTTCTGGGTGAATAAACCCGAATAAACACCTTCAGAACAATTATTAAGCGTTTGGCACAAAGAGAATGGCACGACATGACAAGCAGTCCTGAAAGTTTCTCACGCTCTCTCTGGTGGAACAAAACCAGTGAAATCAAACCGGATTATCCGGCTCTGAAGGGAGCTCATGAGGCGGATATTGTTATTGTCGGCGGCGGCTTTACCGGCCTTGCCAGTGCAATGTTTCTGGCTGAGCGCGGTAAAAAGGTGATTGTTCTGGAAGCGCGTCATATCGGATTTGGCGCTTCCGGCCGTAATGGCGGACAGATTATTCCGGGTCTGAAACATGATCCGGAAGATCTGTTGTCCACCTATGGCGCGGAGCATGGCAGACGTATGATTGACATGGTCGGCGGCTCCGCAGATCTCGTTTTTGATCTGATACGCCGGCATAATATCCAATGCGCGCCTGTGCGCTCCGGATGGATTCAGGCTGCGCATTCCGAACTGGCAAAATCGGCTGTGCATAAGCGTGCCCGACAATGGCAGGCACAGGGTGTTGAAGTTGAGATCCTTGACCGCAGCGGCGTGACGAAACTTTCCGGCACAGATCATTATCTGGGCGGCTGGCGTGATCCGCGTGCCGGTGCCATTCAGCCGCTTGACTATGCGCGCGGTCTGGCGCGGGTCGCCGCTGCAAATGGTGCTGTAATTTTTGAA
>JAIRVW010000378.1 GCA_031253705.1 Brucellaceae bacterium | reverse complement strand
ATTGTTGGGCCAACCAGCGGTGTTGTCGGGACAACGCGTACCGATACAGTCTGCTGTGAACCGTTGTTGATTGTCCCGAGATTACAAACAATCTGATTATTGCCTGCACCGGTCACACTGGTCGTGTTCGGTAGTACAGAACATACACCACCGGTGCTTGCAGTTGCGCCGACAAACATCAGACCATCCGGCAGCGTGTCGGTGACAGTCACGTTCTCAGCATTGCTGAGACCGTTATTCGGCACACTGGCTGTCAGAATATACAACAATTCCTGACCGGATTTTGCACCGGAACTCTGGGACGGGCTGGATTTTGCAACCTTTACATCGGTGCGCGGCTTAACTTCATAACCAACTTCACTCTGGTTGTTGGTCAGATTGTTGTCCGGTGTTTTCAGCGAATAGGCCTGCGCGGTATTGCGCTTGGCACCCTGTGTACCGGCACGAACAGTGACTTCAACAACCGGACAATCCGATGCTGCAGTACAAACCGGCAAAGACTGAATATTACAGGTCAGATCGCGCGAATAAGCACCGCTGGCAGCTGTTCCGCATGTCAGACCCTGCGCCTTATTCGGAATGATATTGATTTTAACATCACTCGGTGAGCCGCCGGTAACATCAGCAACGATGTCATTCAGCCTGTCTTGCAGGACAACATTTTCAGCAACTGCAGGGCCTTTATTCGCCACTTCCAGACGGAAGGTAATTTCATCACCGGCAAAAACCGGACTGCCCAGAACAGTCTTATTAACACTGACATCCGCCCAGTTCTGATCATCCGCACTGGTGATCGGACCGGTTGTTGTGGTGTTGTCAGCAGGATTGGCGTCCTGATTAAGATAATCTTCAAACGAGACCGTCATCCGGTTCTCAAAAGTACCTTTTTCAGTCACTTCAGCTGTCAGGGTAATCGGCGAGGTTCCGGCACCCGGATTGAGCGGTGCGTCTTTTGTGTACTGGTTCGTAACACAGGTAATTTTCGCAGGACCAGTCACATCCGGCTGCGGCGAACAGCTCCAGCCTGAAGGAGCCGCAATCTTAGTGACTTTCAGACCGGCAGGCAGATCATCCGTAATGGTCAGTTCACCGGAAAAACCGATATTGCCTTTATTGGTCGTGTAGAGATTGAAATCGTAGCTGTTGCCGACCGTTACCAGATTACGGGCAGGTCCGGATTTATGTGCAACCAGATCCACTTTCGGATCAGCAATATGGGCGACAGTATCGCTGCCTTTATTATTGCCGCCAAGATCCGGATTTTCATTCTCCGAGGCAATGGTTGCAGTATTCACCACACCCTTTGCATCTGTCGGCTTGATTGCCTTGGCTTTAATGATAATCGGTTCTTTATAATCAGAACCGGCTTCAGCAGTATATTCACAGCTGATGGTCTGCCCCGGATTAGGACAGACCCAGCCTTTACCTGCAGAAATGCTGATAAATTCGTAATTGTCCGGAAGCACATCCGTGATCGTCGCCTGCGACGGCACCGTACCCGCATAAACAGGGTTCAGCGTGAAGGTAACTTCATCACCTGTGAACAGCAAACCTGCAGGGGAGCGTGTCTTCGCAATGCTGACATCGGTACCGGCAATCACGCTCAGGCTGGCAGATGCTTCGTTATTATCGCTGATCGGATCTGCAGGCTTACCGGTCGCCTCAATCTTTGCACCCAAAGTGATGGTCGATGCATTCTCAACGATAATCTGCGAGGAAAATTCCAGCGGGATTTCCGCTCCGACCGCGATCTCACCCGGAACAATACAAATAATATCATTACCAGTAATCTGGCAGCCCGCAGGCAGAGTGACATTGCGCGACAGACCAACCGGCAAAGGCAGCACAAGCTTGGCGCCACTTGACGGATATGGTCCGTTATTGGTTACTTTCGCGGTAAATTTTGCTTCCGAACCAGCCTGCTGCTCCGCCTTATCAAAGGAAAGATCAACAGCGAGATCCGCACCTTCCTCAACAGTGGTATAACCATGCTGCTCAGGACCCGGATCAGCCATTTTCGCCTTCAGGTCGAGATAGCCTTCGGTCATCGGGCGAAGCTTAACCCGTACAGGCTTGATGACCTGCTGCGGCTCCAATGCAGGCACATCACAGGTTACATCAAGCGGGGCTGTCAGTGTTTCTTCAGGCGTGATCGGCGCAGGCGTACAACCGGAAAGACCATCCACACCCAAGAAAACCGAGCCCGCGGGTACAGTAAAGGTAATGCTGGTTGCCGGTGTACCCTTATTGGCGTTGTTTTCGATCCAGAAATCATAAGGAACTTCAGCACCGGCCGTTGCCACTGAATTCTTGGCGTTGTCAATATTCAGCGTCCAGCCGCCGGTCGCCTGTGCGGACGCGTAATTGGCCATTGACGGCAGAGTCAGAGCAACAAAACCCGCAACCTTTGCAAATCGCGACATAGTCTTCAATGTCAGGAATTTCATTGGCCGTCCCCTGCCTTACACAAAGCGGGCGAAATTGCAGACAATAGTTTTACGGTCGCGGGTGTGACCACACGCGACTGACAAGAAACGCTCATCAGCATTTCGCCCCTCAAATTTTCAATTACAGTAAAGCCGCATTCTTCATGCTTTTGCCTGCGAGCAATGTGCGGCAGGAAAGGAAGCGACTTTGATTCGCTCCTGCTGATAGGCCATTTTCAAAAATTAAAAAACAGTTAAAAACAAAAAATCGCGGCCAAATATAAAATTCTTTTGGAATTTGATAAATTTGTCAAAATTGCCAAAAACCTAATTAAGCAACGTAAAATGTATGAATTTGACTGTTTTCGCTACTAAAATTCATGCCCGACAGTATAAAACAATATATAATATTCCATTTTTATATAAAAACTAAATATTATATATTAATAACAATATAGGCTAAAATGAACGGTATTCCCGCCAAAATTCTCACAAAATCCTGCCGCCAATTTTTTCTGGTTATTTGTATTTTTAAAAAATCAACTGCTTTTTTGAGTTCGCCACATAATTAAACAATAATAAGAACGTTACACAGCAACAGTTTCAAGCGATGCAAATAGTGAGCGCATTCAGCCTCACTATTTCTGAGAATTTTATTTTCTGAAATATCTGTTTCTTTTGAAAAATACAGCAAGACAGAACCAAATCTGAAATACTGTCGCAAAAAGAACAGGCGCGGAGCATGTTCCCCGCGCCTGTCTGCGCACCCTAAAAAATGATCTGTAAGTCGCTTTTATTTGCGCTTATCAACCGCTGCAGCGCGCTGCAGAATCTCGATTACCATTTCCGATGCCTTATTCAGCGAGGCAACCGGCAGAAATTCATAGATCGAGTGGAAGTTATGCGCACCGCAGAACAGGTTCGGGCAAGGCAGACCTTTTTCTGACAGAACAGCGCCGTCATAGCCGCCGCGCATCGGAATAGCGTAAGGCTCAACACCAATGGCTTTCATCGCTTCCAGTGCCAGTTCTACCGGATAGAAATTATCGCCCTTCAGCCCCTCAGCAGCATTGCGATACATCGGACGATATTCAACCGTCACCGTGTCCTCACCATGCAACTGGTTAAAGCTTGCGGCCAGCGTGTCGATGAAATTACGGCGGGCATCATATCCGGCCACTGTGAAGTCGCGGATATCAACCACAATCTTGGCGGATGCCACGCTTCCCTGAATGCCTTTAACCCAGTAATAGCCTTCGCGATTTTCTGTATGCTCCGGCCGTTCACCGGCTGGCAACATGCCGATAAATTGTTGCGCATAGAGAATGGCATTACGCAGCTTGCCCTTAGCCGACATCGGATGGGCAGGCTGACCACGGAATGTGATGTGAAACTCACCGGCATTCCAGTTTTCATAAACAATCTCGCCAACCGCACAGCAATCCAGCGTATAGGCAAAATCCGCATTGAGGCTCGGCACATCCAGTGCTTTCGCACCGAGCAGGCCAATTTCCTCATCCGGCACAAACACGACTTTAACCTCACCATGTTCAATCTGCGGATTGTCCTGCAGCACCTGCATGGCATGCATCACTTCCGCGATCGCCGACTTATTATCTGCACCGAGCAGACTGGTGCCGTCTGTCACGATAATACGGTCGCCTTCGTAGCGTTTCAGCTCCGGAAACTCTTCAACGCGCATCACAATATCCAGCGCTTTGTTGAGAACAATATCGCCGCCCTGATAGTCCACCACATGCGCCTTGGTATCGGTATTATATTCACCGCTGGTATCCATATGGGCGACCCATGCGATCACCGGCGCCTGACGATCAGCATCCTTGATATTAGACGGCAATGTGCCGACGACGATGGAATGATCCCGCATTTCCACCGAGAGGCCGAGATCGCGCAATTCGCCTGCCAGAAGATTGGCAAGCTCGGTCTGACCGCTGCTCGACGGCAATTTACCGGCATCCGATACGGCCGTTGTATTGATACGTGTATAGTTCAGGAAGCGTTCAACAATATCCATCGGTTTCTTTCAACTCAGCTTGCAGTTTTATGTCATCTTACAAAAATGGCGCCGGTGACGGCGCCATTGATTTTGAAACAAGTGCTCACCAAAAACGGGTAAGATCGTGTTGATTATTCTTCAATATCAACATCTTCAAAGAGATAACCGCCGAAAGGATCAACGCGGAAGTCCTTAACCTTGGCACTGACCGGCTGTTCCATCACCTGATGGGCGATTGTCAGCCACGGTGCCTGTTCTTTAAAGACGACCTGAGCCTGCTCATAAAGCTTGGTACGTTCTGCCTGATCTGTGGTCAGCTTGGCAGCCTGAATGAGCTTTTCGAAATCGGCATTACACCAGTTGGCACGGTTACTGCTGCCGACAGCTTCACAGCCCAGCAGAGCAGCAAGGAAGTTATCCGGATCAGCCATGCCACCGGTCCAACCGAGCATCACAGCGCCGTCGCGGTCTTTTTCCAGCGAGCGTTTGAGATATTCGCTCCAGTCATAGGAAACGATCTCGACCTTAACACCGACTTTCGCCAGATCAGCCTGCATCAGCTCGGCTGCACGGCGGGCATTCGGCATATAAGGACGCTGTACCGGCATAGCCCAGATCTTCATGGAAAGATCTTTGACACCGGCTTCTTCAAGAAGCTTGCGCGATGCGTCTACATCATAGGCATCGTCTTTGACGTCTTTATTATAGCCCCAGACACCCGGAGGCATCGCATTAACAGCCACCATACCGGTTGTGCCGAATACGGCTTCAATAATTGCAGGCTTGTTGATCGCCATATTCAGCGCTTTACGCACGCGCACATCATCAAATGGTGCAACGGTGGTGTTATAGGCCATGAATGCAATATTCAGACCTTCTTTGCGCAGCACTTCCAGCGACTTATCATTCTTCATCTCGGCAATATCAGCCGGATTAGGATAAGCGATGATATGGCATTCGCCCGCTTTCAGCTTCTGATAGCGAACGGAGGCATCCGGTGTAATCGCAAAAATCAGATTGTCGATCTTCTGCTTACCGCCCCAATAATCAGGATTGGCCTGATAGCGGATTGCGCTGTTCGGCTGATAATCCACATATTGATACGGACCGGTACCGACCGGCAGCTGGCTCAGCTGATCCGGCTTGCCTTCCGCAACCAGCTTATCCGCATATTCTTTGGACTGGATTGCCGAGAAGGTCAGCGACAGAGAAGCAAGCATTGTTGCTTCCGGACGGGTCAGAACAAATTTGACCGTATGATCGTCGATCTTCTGAATTTCTTTCAGCAAAGTCGGGAAGGAATAGGCACCATATTGCGGCCATGTCCCTTTGCCGTAGAAAGGATTTTCCTTATTGCCCTGACGGTCAAAAGTGAAAATCACGTCATCCGCATTGAATTCGCGGCTTGGCGTGAAATAACTTGTGGTCTGGAACTTGACGCCCTTACGCAGGTGGAATGTATATTCCTTACCGTCTTCCGAAATTTCCCAGCTTTCCGCAAGACCAGGCTCCAGCTCTGTCGAGCCGCGCTTGATTTTGATCAGAGCATTGGAAACGTTGCGCGCCGCAGCATCATAGGTTGCCCCTGATGTGGTGGTCGCGGCATCGAAATTATCCGGCGCTGCTTCCGAGCAATAGATCAGCGTTTTTGCTGAAGCCTGAGCCGAGGCCAGACCGCCCAGCACCAAGGCCAGTGCTGTCGCCGAAAGCGCCCTTTTATAAATATTCATATATGTAAACCCTCAAAACCCATCCGACACTTAAACACTGCCAACACTCCGGTTGAACAACTCTAAGTGATTCCGCCCGACGATAGTGGAACGATCTCTGTTTTAGTTCCATTGATAATTTTATATAAAACCACGATCATCCCAACTAAAACGAACAGACGATCAGCACTGCCCTGAGACCTGATCCGTCATCGTTGCATTTTAAAGAATCAATCTGCGGCTGCATCAAATCCTGCCGGATTGACGATTCCCCTTCTCCCGAAAATGCTTTAAGTGTTGAAGTCAGCCGGTTCCGGCAATTATGTGCAATGTCGGTCAAACCGGAATATATCCATGTCTTTGAAAAGCATCTTTTATACACTGCTCGCAGGCGCCGGTCTCTGGGCAGGCAATGCACAGGCCGAGTGGCAAGCCATTGAAAAGGTTGAAACCTATGCGATTTCCGGCACCACCGGCTCTGAGCTTTATGCGGCTATCGGGCAAAAAGGCCCGCTGATCGGCAAGAACATCCGCACCATTGCGCATACAAATTTCACCTTGCTGTGGTCACGCAAATATAAAACCGATGACGGCAACTGCACTCTGGTCTCTGCCAAGCCGAAACTGACCATCACTTATACATTGCCGAAACCTGCGCAGAAGCTACCGCCGGAAACCGCTGCACTCTGGTCAACATTCTTCTCCGGCATTGAAAAACATGAACATATTCATGGGGATTACATCAAAGAGATGGTGCAGAA
>JAIRVW010000333.1 GCA_031253705.1 Brucellaceae bacterium | reverse complement strand
GATATTATTCCGCTGGCTTTAAGTCTCAGTCTGACCCTGGCAGCCATGCTGCTTTGGGCTACCGGCTATCTTGATGATAAGAATGAGTTGCCTGTTAATGTCAGATTTCCGTTGCAGATATTGGCCGCAATCATTGCTGTTTATGCATTAGGCAGCAATTTCCGTCTTTTTCCAAACCTTTTGCCGAATTGGCTTGAAGTCGCACTGCTCTGCATGGCTCTGCTGGGCAGTATTAATGTCGCCAATTTCATGGATGGTCTGGACTGGCTGACTGTAACAGGCATCGGCATACCGCTGTTTTTATCAGGCCTTATCGCAGCCTTCCTGCTGCAAGACCCGACAATTGCAACCATCGCTCTGGCAATGAGCGGCGCATTGGCCGGATTTGCAATTTATAACCGCCATCCGGCTTCAATTTTCTTAGGTGATTCAGGCAGTCTGCCGCTAGGGCTGATAACAGGGGTTGTCTTTTTACTATTTGCCGCACAGGCAGGCATAATCCCTGCACTTATCCTGCCACTTTATTACATCCTTGATGCCGGAAGTACGATTGCCTTGCGCCTCAGAAAAGGTGAGAATATTCTGCAAGCACATTCTTCTCACGCTTATCAGATTGCCAAACGCTCAGGGAAATCCGTTCACACAGTCACCGGTTCCATTGCAGCACTGAACATCCTGCTAGGCCTGATTACCATAGCCGTTATCATGCAAAGCTCAATCATAGCTCAACTGATTGGCCTCAGCCTTGCAGTTATGACAACTGGCCTGCTCATTCTGCATTTCCGTAAAACAGCCTGACCAGTTCACACTCTATTGTTGGATGTAGTCAAAAAGCAGGTCTTTTGCACCGGCTGCATCATTATTGTCGATGAGCTTCTGCATCTGCGGTAAACGCTGCGGGATTTCATCAGATTTATGTCCGCGCTTTTCCGCACACAGAATTTTAGGATGACGCGTACGCAGTGCTTTATCAGGATCATAAAACAACTCCTCATAAAGTTTTTCGCCCTCACGGATACCTGTCACGCGAATAGCAATATCGCCGTCAGGATTTTTAATATCACGTACACTCAACCCTGCCATCAGGATCATGTTCTCAGCCAGATCCCTGATTTTTACCGGACTTCCCATTTCAAGCAGTGCTGTTTCACCGCTTTTTATGACTGCACCAGACTGAATAATCAGCTCTGCGGCCTCACGAATAGACATGAAATAACGGGTCATATTCTCGTCAGTCAGCGTTACCGGACCACCGGCAGCGATCTGTTCGCGAAACAGCGGCACAACCGAACCATTAGAACCAAGCACATTACCAAAGCGCACCGTTGAGAATGTCTGCGCAGAGCCGTTTTCCCTTGCCAGATCACCGTAATAACGAATGACAAACTCAGCCCATCGCTTGGTTGCGCCCATGACATTTGTCGGCCGCACAGCTTTATCCGATGAAATAAGTGTAAAACGCTCAACACCTGTTTTCAGGGCAGCATCGGCAACGGCTTTGGTACCCATGACATTATTGCGGATACCTTCAAGCGGGTTCATCTCAACCAGCGGCACATGCTTATAAGCAGCACAGTGATAAATCGTATCAACACCATAGCTGTTAATGACATTTTCCAGCAGTTGCTGCTGCCCCACAGAGCCCAGAACCGGAATAATTTCGCAATGTGCAACATCTTTCAGCTTGCGCTCAAGCTGATATAGGGCAAATTCGCTAACCTCAAACAGGATGAGTTTTGACGGGTTCCAGTTCACAATCGTCCGGCACAATTCACTGCCGATCGAACCGCCCGCACCGGTTACCATGATTGAACGCCCTTCAATCATGGACTGAAGCATTGTTTCTTCAGGCGGCACCGGAGAGCGCCCGAGCAGGTCGTCAATCGCGACATTACGCAACGCGCCGACAAGATATTTACCCCGTGAAAGATCGGCAATTGGCGGCAGAATACTGGTACGGATTTTCAGGCGTCCGAGAATACCGACATAGGTTTTCCGCTCTTCCTCGCTCATTAACGGATCAGAAATCACAACCTGACAAACGCCGTAATTTTCGACCAGATCTCCGATTGAGGACGGTGCATAAACTCGGCTTCCGGCAATGTCCATACCCTGCAAATAAGGATCACGATCAATAAAGCCGACAACAAATGTATCCCGATGAACACGCAATGCGGCAGCCAATTGCTGTGCGGCCTCACCGGTACCAATAATCAGTGCTACTTCCCGTTGCACAGGGCTGATACCTTCATGCAGCATCCATTTTGCACCAAAACGGGACAATGACACGAGAATGGTAATCACCAGCCAGTAAATCAGCGGCACAGAACGCGGCACACCTGTACCGCCCGTCATTTCTGTCAGGAAAACTAACGCCACCCAAAGCAGAGACGCAACCGCTGTTGCCTGAAAAATTGACCAGATCGCCTTTTCAGGCAAATAGCGGATTACAGCCCGATAGAGGCCATAACGAATAAAAACCGGCACAGCGACCAGTGGCGCTACCAGTATCAATAAGATTTGCTTTGTATTCGGTACAAATAAAAAACCATAACGCAGAACATAAGCAAAGTAGACGCCAGCCCAAAGAATAGCGACATCAACGCCCAGCATGATCAGTTGCTTCATAGTTCTCGGAAGTTGTGCAATTCGTTTTGAAAGATTTGCTGTTCCCATCCGGCTAGACTCTCACCCTGTATCTCAGCAGAAACTGCAACCTGCTACGGCGCAATGATAAAAAACAACTTGAGAAAACAAATCAAGTATATGATTTTATATTATTTTTTAAATACACAACTAACAAAACAACAGTTTCAAAACCAGTCACCCCTCTTAAACTTCCGGATAAATATGCAATATATATACTGTATTTTAAATTCCTGTCGGCAACTTGAACCATAAATGCTGGCACAGACCAATCAAGCTTGCACCAAAATCGTAAAAGAATTTTATTTGCCTGATCAAAATTTGTCAGATTCGCAAACAAATGACACGGCAAATCGATAATCCTGCCGTGCCTTTAGTATCTGGTGATCCGGCCTTACGCCGTAACCGGCTGATTATCCTGAACCCAGCGCCAGTGACTGCCATCACTAAAGGCCAGTTTTCCGGTTTGACCGCTTTGCACATAAATTATGCTACCGGCACCATTTTGAACGGCATCCGGCAAGCCTGCCCCTTCATAAGTTCCGATTCGCAGCGCCCCGCTCACATGCAAAGCAGTTGTCGGCCAGACAGACCCGATCGCTATATTACCATTAGCACGATCAACCCGCAGTGCCTGCCGCCACTGACCGCCATCATCTGCAACTTTGATACTGAAATTATTCTCACCGGCCAGCCCCATTTCCGCATAGCCTGTCCAGCCGCTTTGAAACAACAGCGACGCCGTATGGTCACTCTGGTTCTTATTGATTTTCAGCTGATGTCCTGCGCCATTATGAGTCAGCAAAACCGCATCTGATGACACGGCCAGACGATTATAGGCATCGGCAGTTGTGTTAATACCTGCCAATGGTTGCGGGTTAAACAATGACTGCCATTGCGCCCCGTTAAAGAGCAAATGCGTATCTTCATCTGCAACAAAAATCATCCAGCCACGCAAAGGCGGAAAGAAGAACCATTCAGCATCCATAAAGGCTGCGATTTTACCATCCTGCCCGCTCCACAAATCCGTCCCGCCATTCGCAACGAGATAACGACTGCCCTCTTCCGGTGAGGCAGGCGGTGCAGAATATTGCCTGCTCGCAACAGATAAATGCAGCAGTGCATCCAGCATGCGCAGCGCCTCATTATGCGTCACATGTTTCTGCGCCTGACTGGGCATAATATAAGGCATTTTCAGATTGGGTGTTGTTTCCATCGTCCGATTTCCCCGTTGCTCTTCAACGG
>JAIRVW010000329.1 GCA_031253705.1 Brucellaceae bacterium | reverse complement strand
GTTCGGGAGAAATTGCGGGACTTGACGCAAGTTGCACGCTATCGCAACCCGTTCTTGACAATTGTCGGCAACCATCAGGTTTATAATTGCAATAAGCGGCCACGCCTTATTTGGTGTGGCCGGTGAAGTGCTTGTAAAGCGCGGAGATTTTATTCATGCGCTCTTCGATTGAAGGTCCGATCTGGCTGGATATTTCATTCAGCAGCAGGTTCCCCAAGACGGCCATCATGGCTGTGGAATCCCAGAAAGTGGCCGTATCGGTGGGTACATTAAAAGTTTCTTCTGCAACACCTCTGCACCAGTGGCAGTAGGGGTCTGTAAACAGTGTAATCGGTATGTCCGCAGCCTTTGCCTGCCGCGCAAGCATAGCTGCCAGATTGGAGTATTTTCTTGCCTCAAACATTACAATCGCGCAATTGCTGGTATCCGTGAGGAATATTTCAGAGAAATTGCCGTTTGACGTATCGATGATAAACACATCATCCCGCAGATATTGCAGCTGGTTTGCGAAATATTGCGCCAGCCCCCGCTCGGTCTGAAAGCCAACGACAAAGACTTTCCGGACAGTTGCGAGCCGCTGTGCTGCAATCTTCCATGAAGGCTTGCGTGTGAATTCATGGATATGGACGAGTGCTGCAATTTCTTTTTCAAGAATTTTTGCTGAAGCATCACCCTTGCTGCTTTCTTCATTAAATTCTTTCAAACGGTCGCCGACCAGCCAAGGCTGATGGCCGATGGATTCCCCGAGCTCAGTTTTCAGCTCTTTGAAGTGTCTGTAGCCGAGTTTCCGGCAGAAACGCCCGATCGTAACCTCGCTGACACCGATTTTCTCCGCCAGCGTCGCGGCGTTTTCAAAGGGCAGGGAATTCAGGTTGGTCAGCATATAATTCGCTATCTGACTCCCCGCCGAAGTGGTGTCATCCAGACTGGATTTTAAACGATCGCGAATAGCCTCAGACATTCTCCGCCCCTCTTTGAGAGTATTGTTAGTTTTCTATCATTACATAGTTGATGACAGAAAAGAATCACTCTAGCATCTTCCATAATAATAATGCGTTCGCTCTGGCAGGAGAAAAACGCAAGCTGGAACACATGCCGACCGGTGGAGGAAATATGAACCGTCGTGATTTTTTGCTGTCCTCATCAGCTTTACTCATTAGCACACAAGTGTTGTTTTCAACCACATTTCCTGCACGGGCATCTGCGTCAGAAGCTGTTATTGTGTTGTCGAGTGACGAAACAGGGGCGCCGCATCTCGATCCGATCCGCGCAACCGTACTCAGTGTTGCAGCCGATCTGGTTTATGACCGTTTAGTCGCCATGTCAGATCAGCATACCTATCATCCGCATCTGGCGGAGTCCTGGCAGGAAAGCGAGGACGGGCTGAGCTGGACATTTACCTTAAAAAAGAATGTGCGCTTCCACGATGGTGAACCGTTTAACGCCGAGACAATCGTCTGGTGGCTGCCGAAATTTGCAGGCACGCCTAATGAACATGTCGCCAGTGCCATTGCAAAAACTGTGGTGGTCGATGAGCACACTATCCGCTTTGAAATGAGCAGGCCCGATCCGAACCTGCTTTATAATCTGGCTTCCTATTTCATGGGAATCCCATCGCCCAAAGCCTATGAGGCTGCCAATGGTAATTTCGGTATTACGGAAGCGATTGGTACCGGTGCATATAAATTAGAGAATTTTATCGTCGGGCAGGAGACTGTACTCACCGCCAATGAAGATTATGCGTGGGGCAGTGAATTGTCCGAGAATAAAGGCGCACCGGCGGTTGAGCGTCTGGTACTGCGTGAAATACAGGATGCCTCAACGGCGTTTCTGGAGATGAACACAGGCGGCGCTGATATTCTGCTCGGCGTGCCAAATGAATTTATCCCGCAGCTGACGGCCAACCCGGATGTGGAATTGCGCAATATGCCTGCAACCGGTGCCTCTTATTTGCAGTTTAATGCAGAGGCAGCACCGTTTTCAGATCCGGCTCTGCGACAAGCTGTTGCCTGTGCGATTGATCAGGAACCGGTTCTGAAAGCTGTTTTCGGTGGTTCAGGTGCTGCAGCCCATCAATTTCTTGCCTCATCACTTGCGGAATCCAAAGTCCGCCCTGAATATCTGATCCGTCGGGATGTGGAAAAAGCAAAACAACTGCTGGATCAGGCAGGCTGGAAAGCGGGTTCTGACGGGATACGCAGCAAAGACGGTGTTCCGCTGAAAATCAAGCTCTGGGCATCATCGGAAACCGCGTATAAGCGCATTGCAGAAATTGTGCAGGCGCAATTGCGTGAAGTCGGTTTTGTTATTGATGTGACGCTTTTTGACAGTGCCAGCCTGAAAGACGCTCTGCGGAAAGGCGATTATCATCTGGCTGTCAGCCATTATGACTGGGACAATGCAGATATTCTGGGCTGGTTCTTCAGCGCGGAAAATATTCCGCATCCCAACAGCACGCGCTGGAATAATCCGCGCTCCGAAGAGTTGCGGAAAGATGCAGAGAATAATGCGCGGAATTCGCAGGAGCGGATTGAGAAATTTACCGCCTATCATGAAAACCTGCTCGAAAACTTCGTTTTCGTACCGCTTCATGAATATGAAAAAACAGTGGCTGTGAACCGCAGCCGTTTGTTCCTGCCGGAAAAAATCCGCAGCACTGCCATCGGCAATGTCACGCTGCTTGATGCGAAGTGGCAGTAGATACAGTTATGACGTCTTTTATTCTCAGACGCCTTCTGGCGGTCATACCGGTCTTCTTTGTCGTTTCAGTCACCGTTTTTCTTGTCATTCATCTGGTTCCCGGAGACCCGATCGACAACCTCATGCGTGCCGGCTCATCACCGGCATTGCGTGAGCAGATGGCTGTGAAATACGGTCTGGATAAGAGCCTGTTCGAGCAATATATCATCTGGATGCGCAAGGTGCTGACACTGGATTTCGGCACCTCTATCATTCAGTCGCGCCCTGTCGGTGCGCTGATTGCTCAGAACCTGCCGGACAGCCTGATTTTGGGTGGTTTCGCGTTCCTCTTTTCCACCTTTGCCGGTATCGGCGCAGGTGTTCTGGCCGCTAAATATTACGGCACACGGATTGATAGCGGTATCACATCAGGCATTTTGCTCGGTTCAACCATTCCGAGTTTCTGGCTGGGTTTGCTGCTCATTCTGGTCTTTGCGGTCTGGCTCGGCTGGGTGCCGGTCTCCGGCGCGCGCGGCTGGTCATCACTGATCCTGCCTGTCATTGCCACAGGATTGGGCGGTGTGGCGCTTGTTGCCCGCGTCACCAAAGTGTCCATGATTGAGATCGGCAGACAGGACTTCGTTATGCTGCTGCGGGCGAAAGGTGTCTCGGAAAGCCGTATCCGGCTGCGCCATATTCTACGTCACGCCATGGTGCCGGTTATTTCCATTCTCGGTCTGCGCATCGGCTGGATTTTGGGCGGTGCCATCACGGTGGAAGTGGTCTTTGCCCGTCCGGGGCTGGGCTCACTGCTGATCCGTGCGCTTAATCAGCGGGATTATCCTCTTGTTCAGGGCTGCTTACTGATGCTGGCCATGGCCGTTATTCTTGGCACAATCATCGGAGATATTGCACAGGCTGCAATGGATCCGCGACAGCGCGAGGCAGCAAAATGACCGCAGTTATTTCTCAAAACCAGCGCTTACGGCTGCCTGTCTCAACACCTGTGGCCATTGCCGCACTCTTTCTCATCCTGCTGGTTCTTTCGGCAATTTTTGCAACGCTGATTGCACCCTATGCCTATGATGCGCAGAATATTGCCATCATGAACCAGCCGCCGTCATGGGCACATATTTTCGGTACGGATGAATTCGGCCGTGATGTGCTGTCCCGTATGATTGTGGGGGCGCAAACCTCGCTGTCTGTCAGTATTACAGCGGTTGGTTTTTCGGTGCTGTTCGGGCTGATCCTTGGTGCCATTTGCGGCTATTTCGGCGGTATTACAGATCGGGCACTGATGACCGTGATTGATCTGACATGGTCCTTTCCGGAAATTCTGATTGCACTGATGCTGGTTGCTGTTGTCGGGGCTGGTTTGCACGGTGTGATTATTGCGGTGGCGATTGCTTATCTGGCGCAGTTTACCCGTCTGACACGCACACAGATCATGCAGATTAAGAAGGAAGCCTATGTGGATGCCGCCGTTAATCTGGGGGCAAGCAATTTCCATATTCTGTTCCGGCATCTGGTGCCGAATTCTCTGGCACCCGTGCTTGTGGCGGCCATGCTTGCAACCGGTGATGCGATTATTCTTGAAGCAACACTGGGTTTTTTCGGTCTTGGCGCACAGCCGCCGACCCCGAGCTGGGGTGCAATGATGAGCTCCGGTACCGCACAGCTGTTTGTGGCTCCATGGGTCATTATCATACCGGGTTGCGCTGTAGCGCTGACGGTTATCGCGCTCAATGTGGCGGGCGATGCGATTATCCAGTCACTGGATTTTCGTAATAAAGCGCGGGAGGGATAGATGTTGCTTTCCGTTGAAAAACTGCAGATTGCTTTCGGCTCTTTTACGCCGGTGCAGGATGTAACGATCCGCGTTGATCGCGGAGAAATTCTCGGACTGGTTGGTGAATCCGGTTCTGGCAAGTCGCTCACTGCGACCGCCGTGATGGGCTTGCTCGGCTATGTCAACGGCCATGTCGCGGGCGGGCGGATTGTGTTTGACGGTGCCGATATTACTGAGCTGCCGGAAGAGAATATGCGTCTTTTGCGCGGCAAGCGCATCGGTCTGATTACACAAAATCCGATGACCTCGCTTGACCCGATGATCAGTGTCGGCCGTCAGATTGAGCAGGCGGTGCGTATGCATCTCAATCTGGACGGTAAGGCCGCCTTTAGTAAGGCTGTTGAACTGATGAAGGATGTGCGTATTCCTGATCCGCAGCGGATATATCGTCTTTATCCGCATCAACTATCGGGCGGTATGAAGCAGCGCA